>NZ_JALBGW010000108.1:0-15507 GCF_023006485.1 Neorhizobium sp. BETTINA12A | reverse complement strand
TGCGCCAATCAATCAGTGATTTCTGTAGAACGAAAGTCGTCGTCGCCAGCAGCGCCGCCGCCCTCGTTCAGTGAGCGGGTTATAGATCCCACCACACTTTGAAGTCAACAGCATTGATTCAGAAATCTTGAGAAAAATGCCAACCTAATGATTTAAAAGATGAATTTCGGAAAAACTCTTCGAATTTCCGTTTTCCGGCGACTTTTGACCCCTTGAAGCATGTATAAACAGCGCCCTTTCGGCCCTCGCCCCAAAACCGCCCCGACAAATTCACAATCTCATGGTTACCACAGGGCCAGTAGGGAATCGAAAAGCGCATGTCAGGCGAATGTACGCGTTTGCACCGTCGCCGATTTGACTCTCTATGTTGAAAGGGGCACATGTTTGGCCCAAGGTCCCGCAGGCAGTATAAAAGCTGCCTACGGCAATAACGAGTATCAGGGACTGGCTTTAATTGGCATGATGACGGCCCGCAGCATGATCCGCTCGCTCGGCAACGAACCGCCGATCCTCGCCGACGGCCGTCGCGCTCCGGATCGACGTGAGATTTCGTTGCGTTGGCTGTCCGGCACCTTCCTGACCGGCATTACCTCTTCCATTCTGATGGGCGTTGCTTTGTTTGCCGCCCTCGACGGCCGGCAGCAGCTTGCCATCCCTGCCGAAGCCTCCGCCGCCATCCCGACAAGCGATGCTGATGCAGCGTCACGCGGCAAGCGGTTGCTCGGCGGCAATATCGTCGCCATGCCGACCGACCGGAAGGTGATGGAAGTCTCGACGGTCGTGCACGAGGGCAATAAGGAAGTCGTCCGCCGCAAGCCGTTCGCGCATGTGAAGATGAACCTTGCCGCAAACCACGTGGCGCAGGAAGATTACCCGAACTTCGATCCGATGACGATCTTCTCCTCAAGCGAGACTCCGCCGCCGCCTGCAGCGCGTGCCGGCGTCATCTACGGGTCGAACGTCGAATCCGAGGTCAGTCTCCAGACCGTGGCCTTCCCCATCAAGGGCAGCATGTATGCCTTCGCGCCGGCGATGACGCTGGAGGAGGTCGAGGAGAACGTCCGTTCCAACGGCTCGGTGCTCACCGACGGCGGTGGCCAGCTTTCCGCTCTCTATTATGTCGACCCGCAGCGCTTCTCCTCAAAGGATGACGGCGGCGGTCTCGATATCACCGCCGGCCTTTCGGCCCGCGTCGTCGAGGAAAACATCTCGGTTTCAACACCTGAGGCGATCAACTCCCATACCCGCGAATATGCCGACGACATCATTCCGGTGCGCAAGGTCGAAACGGTCAGCCAGGCGATGGCCGAGGTCGGCTATCCGGAAGGCAAGGCGCGGGAAATTTCCGGCTACCTGCAATCCCGCCTCGGCGAAGCCAATCTTTCCGTCGGCGACGTGCTGCGCATCGGGGTTATTCAGGAAGGCGACATGGTTCTGGTCGTGCGCGCCAGCCTCTACCGGCGCGGCGATCACCGGGTAACGGTCGCCCTCGACGACCACGGCCGCTTCGTGGATGGCCAGGAGCCGCCGATGTTGGACGCGGTCGCCTCGGCCTTCAGCGAACAGCCCGCACAGGTCGTCGCCGGCCGCGAACTGCCGCGCGTCTACGACGGCATCTACCGGGCAGCCCTTTCCTACGGCATGAGCAAGGAAATGACGGGGACGCTGGTGAAATTGCTTGCCAGCAACGTCGACCTGCAGGCCCAGCTAAAGCCGACGGACAAGATCGAGGCCTTCTTCTCGGTCGCCGACGAAAAGGGTCAGGCCAACAAGGATTCCGAACTGCTTTACGTCAACGCTCGCTTTGGCGACACAACGAGCCGTTTCTACCGCTTTCAGAATTCGGACGACAATTCGGTCGATTATTTCGACGAGGACGGCAAGAGCATCCGCCAGTTCCTGCTGCGCAACCCGCTTCCGAACGGCCGCATGACCTCCGGTTTCGGCATGCGCGGCCATCCGATTCTCGGGAAAGCCCTCATGCATACCGGCACCGACTGGGCAGCCCCGCGCGGCACGCCGATCATCGCTACCGGCAACGGCGTCGTCGAAAAGGCCGGCTGGGACTCCGGCGGCTACGGCAACCAGACCCTCATCCGCCACGCCAATGGCTATGTCTCCTCCTATAATCACCAGAGCGCGATCGCGCCGGGGGTTCGCGAAGGCGCCAAGATCACCCAGGGCCAGGTCATCGGTTACGTCGGCTCCACCGGCCAGTCGACCGGCACCCACCTTCATTACGAATTGATCGTCAACGGTACCAAGGTCGATGCGATGAAAGTCCGCCTGCCCGGCGGCAATTCGCTGAATGGCAAGGCGCTCGCCCGGTTCGAAGAAGAACGCAAGCGGATCGATACGCTGCTCAACACCCAGTCGCCCGACGAAGTCGCCAGCCGGTAGCGAATTTGCCACCCGCTGAACTTCAAAACGCAGCACGCCCTCACTGATCAGGTCGATTTCTCGCGCAGGCTGCCCCGGATCGACCTTCATCCGCTCTAATACCGGCTCGATCCGCTCCGTCTTACGGCTGCAGCTCCGTATCCCAGTAGAGATAGTCCATCCAGCTTTCGTGCAGATAGTTCGGCGGGAATAGCCGACCGTTATTATGCAGATCCTGCACCGTCGGCTGGTAGGGCTTCTGGTGCGGGAACATGGCGGCCTGTTTCGGCAGCTTGCTGCCTTTCCTCAGATTGCAGGGTGAACAGGCGGCCACGACATTCTCCCAGGTGGTCTCGCCGCCATGAGCGCGCGGGATGACGTGGTCGAAGGTCAGGTCGTCGTGTTCTCCGCAATACTGGCACTCGAACCGGTCGCGCAGGAAGACGTTGAATCGGGTGAACGCCGGATTGCGGGTCGGCTGGACATAGGTCTTGAGGCTGACGACGCTCGGCAGCTTCATCGAGAAGCTCGGCGAGCAGACCGAGTGATCGTATTCCGCGATGATGTTCACACGGTCAAGAAAAACCGCCTTGATCGCGTCCTGCCAGGACCAAAGCGACAAGGGATAATAACTCAGCGGCCGGTAGTCAGCGTTCAGGACGAGCGCCGGCAGGGCCTGCGGGGAGACTGCAATCGTCAAATGACGCTCCTACCCGATTCGGCATCTGTATATTCTATATTAGGTCCGTTGTTACAGGATTGTGAAGCCCAATAAATGCAGTGGGATACTCGGACGCGGCTTCAGGCCAAAGGTGTGACATCCCGACGCATTTTTGCCGCGTAATAGGCCCAGAAAAGCCGCGCGGCGACGGACCTCCACGGCCCCCAGGCTTTAGCCATCACCGCCAGATTTTTGGCGGACGGCCGCGTTTCGAGCCCGAATGCGTGGGCGACCGCAGCCTGCAGCGCCACGTCGCCGGCCGGGAAGATATCCGCATGTCCGCCACAGAACATCAGGTAGACCTCCGCCGTCCACGGACCGATTCCCGGCAGCGTGGTCATCTGCCGGATCGCCTCGTCCGTTTCCAGCGCGCAAACGGAAGCGAGATCGAAATGCCCTTCCGAAATTGCCGTGGACAAATGATGAAGCGTCGCCGCCTTTGCCCGTGAGAGGCCGAACGTGGCGATGATAGTGGGATCCAAGGCCCGATACCCTTCGGCGGTAACCGGGCCGGCCGCCGTTATCCTCCGCCAGATCGCCTCGGCACTCGCCCTCGACACCATCTGCGATACGACGATCGACGCAAGGCCGGAAAAGCCCGGCTCGTTCAGCCTGAGCGGCACCGGGCCGGAAGCCTCGACGATATCAGCAAGCCTTGGATCGAGCGTCACCAACGCCTCGAGCCCCGCCTGAATGTCGGAATGATCGCGGATGATCGCCACCGCCTGCCTCCCCACTGGTTGCCTCCCCATGGCCGTTTTTCAAAAAGCATGGCAGAAGAAATCATGCCCGCTCCGCCTCCAGATAAACCGGTCTATCGTTTCGCGCCAAGCCCGAACGGATTTCTGCATCTCGGCCATGCGCTGTCGGCGCTGCTCAACTACGACATGGCGGAAGCAATGGGCGGCTATTTCCTGCTGCGCATCGAGGATATCGATCTTGCGCGCTGCACGCCGGAGTTCGAGCAGGCGATTTATCGCGATCTCGCCTGGCTGGGGCTTCGATGGGAAGAGCCGGTGCGGCGGCAATCCGAACATTTCGACGCCTACCATGCGGCGCTCGACCGATTGACCGAGATGGATCTCGTCTATCCGGCCTTCCTGACCCGCGGCGAGGTAAAAGCCAGGGTCGCCGCCTACGAGGCGGACGGGAAGAGCTGGCCGCGCGATCCGGATGGTTCGCCGCTTTATCCCGACGAAGACAGATATCGCAGCGAGACCGAGCGGAGAAGGTTGATCGCAGAGGGTGTCCGGCATGCCTTTCGCCTCGACGTGGGAAAGGCACTTGGCCTCATCAAAGCGCCGCTGAACTGGACGGAGAGCGGCGACGGAGCGCGCGGCGAGATCCCCGCCGATCCGTCGGTCTGGGGCGATGTGGTCCTGTCCCGTTCGGATGCGCCGTCGAGCTACCATCTGTCGGTGACGGTGGACGATGCGGCGCAGGGCATCACCCATGTGGTGCGCGGGCTCGATCTCTTCGAAGCGACGGCCGTGCACCGCCTGCTGCAAGAACTGCTGGAACTGCCGCAGCCGGCCTATCATCACCACCGGCTGATCATGGGGCCAGATGGCAGGAAGCTGTCGAAAAGCGAGGGCTCAACCGGGCTCGCGGCGCTTCGCGACCAGGGCCTCTCGGGCGGCGATATTCGCCGCTTCGTCGGCCTCTGAGCGGATTTTCTCTCGCTCGCGATGCGCCTTCCGGCGGCGCGAGAAGACCGAATAGATCTTGTATTTCATCAGTGCGGCATTGAACTCAGCGCCGAGCATGAAGATGACGCCTACCATATAAAGGAAGATCAGCACGATCATGATCGACGCCAGACCGGCATAGGTGGCGGTATAATTGGCGAAGGTCGACAGATAGGCGGCAAAGCCGAGCCCGAAACAGGTCCAGACGACGATCGTCAACGTCACGCCGGGAATGATGTCGATCAGCCGGCGGTGGCCGGCCGGCAGCCACTTGTGGGAAGCGAGCAGGCCGATCAGCAATAATAGGGCGGTGCCATAGAGCCCCCAGTTTGCCGCCGTCGTGAGGTCGCTGATCAGCCACGGAAAATAAAAGCGGGTCTCGGCAAAACGCAGCGCCACGGGAACGGCAAGCAGCAGAATGCTGAGGACCGCAAAGATCACCACCAGGATGACAACATAACCGAGGCTCGCCAGGCGCGTCACATACCAGGGCCGGGTCTCCGTGACGCGATAGGCTCGGTTGAGCGAAATGCGCAGGGCTTCGACGCCATTCGAGGCGAAGTAGGCAGCCGCCAGCACCGAGATCGTCAAAAGGCCGCCGCGCGGGATTTCGAGGACCCGCTGCAGCTCGGAGGCGATGGGCTGCGCGATATCCGCCGGCCAAGTATCGAAGAGCAGGTGGACAGTCGTCTGCGAGAAGTCGCCAGCCCCCAGAAAGCCCGCAAGCGCCGTGCCGAAGATCAGGAACGGAAACAGCGCCAGAAGGCCGGAAAGCGCGACATGGCTCGCCATCGCCCAGCCATCGTCATCCGAGAAATGCCAATAGGCGTCCCAAAGCACCCTGAAGGCGAGGCGATACCACCGGACGGGGCGGTTTTCTTCGGGCAATTGCAACTCCGTTGTGACGTGGTGGGAAATATGGGAGGAACTCTTTCGATTGTACAGGGAGCCTCACCGAATGGCCGAAAATAGAACGATCATCGTTACCGGCTGTTCCTCCGGCATCGGCGCCCATTGCGCGCGTGCCCTGAAGGCCGATGGCTGGCGGGTCTTTGCAACGGTGCGCAGGCAAGCCGATCTCGCAACCCTCGAGGCGGGCGGCATCGAAGCCCTTTTGATGGATTACACCAAGCCGGATACGATCGCCGCCCTGGTCGCAACAGTGCTCGAGCGCACCGGCGGACGACTCGATGCGCTATTCAACAACGGCGCCTACGGCCAGGCGGGTGCGGTGGAGGATTTGGCGACCGATGTGCTGCGCGAGCAGTTCGAGACCAATTTCTTCGGTTGGCACGAGCTGACGCGGCGGGTCATCCCGGTCATGCGGGCTCAGGGTTATGGCCGGATCGTCAACTGTTCGTCGATACTGGGCCTGCTGCCCTATCGTTATCGCGGCGCCTACACAGCCTCGAAATACGCCCTCGAAGGGCTGACAGTGACCATGCGCATGGAACTCGAAGGCAGCGGCATCGGAGTAAGCCTCATCGAGCCCGGACCGATCACCTCTCGCTTCACCGCCAACGCGCTCGCCAAGATCCGCGAGCATGTCGATCTCGAAGGTTCGCTCCATGCGGAGCAGTATCGGCGGCAGCTCAGGCGCCTCGAGGGCGGGGGGCAGGCCAACCGCCATAAACTTGGGCCCGAAGCCGTCTATGACGTCTTGACGCATGCCTTGACCGCACCTCGTCCGAGGCCACATTATCTGGTAACAACGCCCGCCAAACAGGGCGCTTTCCTGAAAAGAATACTCCCGGCCGTGCTCTTCTATAAATTGATGCGCCGGCTGGATTGAAAGGCAGCAATCCGACAATGTCCACTTTCACAACCGTCCTTGCCCTGATCGTCATGGGCCTCGTCGTGCTCGTCCTGATCCGCGGGCTGTTCAACATGTTGAAGGGCACCGATCCCAACAAATCCAACAAGCTGATGCAACTGCGTATTCTCTTGCAGGCGGTTGCAATCGTCCTCATCATGCTCACTCTCTGGATTACGGGCGGCGGTCGCCCGACCTGATTCTGATGATGGCGGATGGTAAAGCTCAACAAGATCTACACGCGCACCGGCGATAACGGCACCACGGCGCTGGTCTCGGGTCCGCGCCGCGACAAGCACGACCTGCGCGTCGAAGCCTATGGCACGGTCGACGAGACCAATTCGACGATCGGGCTGGCGCGCCTGCACACGTCAGACATGGCCGAACTCGATGCCATGCTCTTCCGAATCCAGAACGACCTCTTCGACCTCGGTGCCGATCTTGCCACGCCGGATACCGGCGAGAAGCTGGACTACGAACCGCTTCGGATCGTCGAAGCCCAGGCGACGCGGCTGGAAACGGAGATCGATGCGCTGAACGCCCATCTCGACCCGTTGACCTCCTTCGTGCTGCCGGGCGGATCGCCCGCCGCCGCTCATCTTCATATTGCCCGCACCGTGTCGCGCCGTGCCGAACGGCTGATGGTCGAGCTGTCCCGAAGCGAGACCGTCGGCGTCGCGGCGCTGAAATATATCAACCGGCTTTCCGATT
Organism: Neorhizobium sp. BETTINA12A; assembly: GCF_023006485.1. NCBI lineage: Bacteria > Pseudomonadati > Pseudomonadota > Alphaproteobacteria > Hyphomicrobiales > Rhizobiaceae > Neorhizobium > Neorhizobium sp. BETTINA12A. The sequence goes on along the minus strand of NZ_JALBGW010000108.1, from coordinate 8,195 downwards.
TTCTGTTCGTTGCGGCGCGTTTTGCCAATGACGGAGGCAAAGCCGATATACTCTGGGTTCCTGGCAAGAACCGGTAACCGCAACGGCGCAGGAGCCAACAGCATGTTCATCCCGCTGCACGATGCCGTCGAACTCAAGTACATCCGCGTGCAATATGTCACGATCAGCATCATCGCCCTCAATGTGCTGATATGGCTTTTCACCAATTTTTCCGCGCCTGAAGTGGCCGAACGCGCCTCGCTTGGGCTCGGCTTCATTCCGGCGGTGATCTTCAATTACGCGACGCTCGATCCGTCGCTGGTGATCGTGCCGGACGACCTGACCTTCGTCACCTATGCCTTTCTGCACATGGATTTCTGGCATCTCGCCTCGAACATGCTGTTCCTCTGGGTGTTCGGCGACAATGTCGAGGATGCGCTGGGGCATGTGAAATTCCTGATCTTCTACCTCGCCTGCGCAGCGGCGGGCGCCGCTCTCCACGGTTTCGTGGCATCGAGTTCGGAAGGGCCGCTGATCGGCGCATCCGGTGCGATTTCCGGCGTCGTTGCCGCCTATTTCCTGTTGCATCCACGCGTGCGGGTCTGGGTGCTGGTTCTCTTCCGTATCCCGCTGCCGCTGCCGGCCTTCATTCCCTTGGCGCTCTGGATCGTCCAGCAGTTCGCCATGCTGGCGCTCGATCTCGACGGCATGGTCTCCTGGGGTGCGCATGTGGGCGGTATCATTACCGGGGCCGTGCTGGTGCTGTTCATGCGCCGCAAGGGCGTGCCGCTGTTCGACCGCGACATCGTCACCCCGAAAGCCGTCGAGCGAAAACCAGGCGCTCCGCAGATCGCCGCGGTAACCGAATAGGACTATGAGAAAACGGCAATGCCTGGAGGCAAATCCGCGTTGTAATCGCGCGAAAAATGCGTATCCATGTCGCCAACTGACAAATGAGGAAGCAGCAAATGTCGCAATTTGCGGCTGGAGATAGTCAAGGAAGGACCCCATGAAGATCCTGGTGCCAGTCAAGCGCGTAGTCGATTACAACGTCAAGATCCGGGTAAAGCCGGACGGTACGGGTGTCGAGCTCGCCAATGTGAAGATGTCGATGAACCCCTTCGACGAAATCTCCGTCGAGGAGGCTCTGCGTCTGAAGGAAGCTGGCAAGTGCGAGGAAGTGGTGGTCGTGTCGATCGGCCCGGCCAAGGCCGAAGAGACCCTGCGCACGGCACTCGCCATGGGCGCCGACCGGGCGATCCTGGTCGAGACCGACGACCTGGTCGAGCCGCTTGCCGTGGCCAAGATACTGAAAGGCATCGTCGATGCCGAACAGCCGGGCCTGATCATCGTCGGCAAACAGGCGATCGATGACGATTCGAACCAGACCGGCCAGATGCTGGCAGCCCTGCTCGGCTCCGCCCAGGCGACCTTCGCCTCGAAGATCGAGCTCGCGGACGGTTCCGCCAAGGTCACCCGCGAAGTCGATGGCGGCCTGCAGACGATCGAAGTCAAGCTTCCGGCCGTCGTTACCACCGACCTTCGCCTCAACGAACCGCGTTACGCTTCACTGCCGAACATCATGAAGGCCAAGAAGAAGCCGCTCGACAAGAAGACTCCGTCAGATTTCGGCGTCGACACCGCGCCGCGCCTGAAGGTCCTGAAGACGGAAGAACCGGGCGGCCGCAAGGCGGGCATCAAGGTGAAGACGGTCGAGGAACTGGTTGGCGCCTTGAAGACCGCCGGCGTTCTGTAAGGAAAGGGAGAACATCAACATGGCCATTCTTCTTCTGGCAGAACACGACAACGCGACCCTCAACGACCAGACCGCCAAGGCGCTCTCGGCCGCCTCCAAGATCGGCGGTGACGTGCACGTGCTGGTCGCCGGTTCCGGCGCCAAAGCCGCTGCCGATGCCGCTGCAAAACTTGCCGGCGTTTCCAAGGTCCTGCTCGCCGACAGCGCCGACTACGCCAACAACCTCGCAGAACCGCTTTCGGCTCTGATCGTTTCGCTGGCCGGTTCCTACGACACGATCATCGCCGCTGCGACGGCATCCGCCAAGAACGTCATGCCGCGCGTCGCAGCCCTGCTCGACGTCATGCAGGTCTCGGAGATCGTCGAGGTCGTTTCGGCCGACACGTTCAAGCGGCCGATCTATGCCGGCAACGCTATCCAGACCGTCCAGTCGACCGACGCCAAGAAGGTCATCACGGTGCGCACCGCCTCCTTTCAGGCGGCTGGCGACGGCGGTTCCGCCTCGGTCGAAAACATTTCGGCTGCAGCCAATCCAGGCGTTTCGAGCTTCGTCTCGGATGCTCTTTCGTCTTCCGAACGTCCGGAACTGACGTCTGCCAAAATCATCATCTCCGGCGGTCGTGCGCTCGGCTCGTCGGAAAAGTTCAAGGAAGTCATCCTGCCGGTCGCCGATAAGCTCGGTGCAGCCGTCGGCGCATCGCGTGCCGCGGTCGACGCGGGTTACGCCCCCAACGACTGGCAGGTCGGCCAGACCGGCAAAGTGGTCGCACCGGCGCTCTATATCGCCGTCGGCATTTCCGGTGCCATCCAGCATCTCGCCGGCATGAAGGATTCGAAGGTCATCGTCGCCATCAACAAGGACGAGGAAGCCCCGATCTTCCAGGTCGCCGACTACGGCATCGTCGGCGATCTCTTCGAGATCCTGCCTCAGCTTGAAAAGGCGCTTTGAGCCTTTGTTCATTTCGCAAGCGCGAAAAATGCTGGCAAAACGACAAGCAGCAGAATAACAATCTGCCGGACTGCATACATGCAGTCCGGCATTTCTATGAAATAGGCGTACGCTTGAGATGGCGTAAACGCCCAGGGAGCGAAACCATGGGTTTGGTCATAAAAAGCATCGGCATCATCGGAGCAGGCCAGATGGGCTGCGGTATTGCGCATGTTTCGGCTCTCGCCGGATACAAGGTGCAGATGTACGATGTGTCCAAGGACCGGATCGAAGCAGCGCTCGCAACCATCAACGGCAATCTTGCCCGCCAGGTCTCCAACGGCAAACTCGGCGATGACGAGCGGAAAGCGGCCCTTGCGCTGATTTCCGGCTCTTCAGACCTCAACGATCTCGCGCCGATGGACCTGGTGATCGAGGCCGCGACGGAAGACGAAAGCGTCAAGCGCAAGATCTACGCGCAAGTCTGTCCGGTCCTCAAACCCGAAGCCCTGCTCGCAACCAACACCTCGTCGCTTTCCATTACCCGCCTTGCTTCCGCCACCGACCGTCCGGAGCGCTTCATGGGTATACATTTCATGAACCCGGTGCCAGTGATGAAGCTCGTGGAACTGGTGCGCGGCATCGCCACCGACGAGCCGACCTTCCGGGCCGCCAAGGACTATGTCGTCGCGCTTGAAAAGACTGCGACGGTCGCCGAGGATTTTCCGGCCTTCATCGTCAACCGCATCCTGCTGCCGATGATCAACGAAGCGATCTACACGCTTTATGAAGGCGTCGGCTCGGTCGAGGCGATCGACACCGCCATGAAGCTTGGCGCCAATCATCCGATGGGCCCGCTGCAGCTCGCCGATTTCATCGGCCTCGATACCTGCCTGTCGATCATGCAGGTCCTGCACGACGGCTTGGCGGACAGCAAATACCGCCCCTGCCCGCTTCTGGTAAAATATGTCGAAGCCGGCTGGCTGGGCCGCAAAGCCGGCCGCGGATTCTACGATTATCGCGGCGAAGTGCCGGTACCGACGCGTTGATCTTTCTTACAACCCCTTCGCCGCCGTGATCAGCGCCTTGGCATCCGGGCTGTCCCAGGCGGCCGGCCCGTTCATCGCCGAGATCAGGCAGCCTTTCTTGTCCATCACCAAGGTTACCGGCAGGCCGAAGGCGAGGCCTTCCTTCTTCAACGAATTGAAGACGCCCATCGAACTGTCGCGGTAATAACCGAGCGTATCGACGCCATATTCGGCGAGGAAAGCCTTGGGCTTTTCGTCGCTGCCGGTATCGATATTGACCGCCACGACCTCGAAGTCCTTAGCCCCCATGCCTTTCTGCAGCGCATTCAGCGCCGGCATCTCTTCCCGGCATGGGCCGCACCAGGTGGCCCAGAGATTGAGCAACACGGTCTTGCCGGCGAAATCGGCGGTCTTGAGGTCCCGGCCGTCCGGTCCCTTGAAGGCGAGGTCGAGCGGCCTCGGCGGCTGGGCGGCAACCATGGCGGCGACCTGGCCCTTGGAGAATTGCGAAACCGACTTCACCGTCTCGACAGCGCCCGCGCAGGCGCCGGAGGATTGGGCGGAGAGCCCGGTCTCGCCATTGCCAGACCCCACATTCGTCACGTATACCGCCACGGCACCGGCAAGTATTCCCGCAACGGCGGCAATCACGATCAATCTGGCGGACGGAAGGCCGAAAGGTCTTTTGGTCGTCATCAATTACTCCAGGACTAGACATCATGGCTGACGGCACGAAGGACGCAGTATCCTCCAACCAGATGTGGGGCGGACGCTTCGCTTCAGGGCCGGACGCGATCATGGAGGAGATAAATGCCTCGATCGGTTTCGACAAGAAGCTGTTCGCTCAGGATATCCGCGGCTCAATAGCGCATGCGACGATGCTCGCGGAAAAGGGCATTATTTCGGGCGAAGATAAAGACAAGATCGTCTCCGGCCTGAACACAATCATGTCAGAGATCGAAACCGGCAAGTTCGAATTTTCTAGGCAGCTCGAAGACATCCACATGAACATCGAGGCGCGGCTGGCAGTGCTGATCGGCCCCGCCGCCGGACGCCTGCACACCGCCCGCTCGCGCAACGACCAGGTGGCGCTCGACTTCCGCCTCTGGGTCAAGGAAGAGCTCGTCAAGACGGAAGCGATGCTGACCCGCCTGATAGCAGCCTTTCTCGACCGCGCCGAGGAACACGCCGACACGGTCATGCCCGGCTTCACCCATCTCCAGACCGCCCAGCCGGTCACCTTCGGCCATCACTGCATGGCCTATGTAGAAATGTTCGGCCGTGACCGCGCCCGCGTGCGGCACGCGATCGACCATCTCGACGAAAGCCCGATCGGCGCCGCCGCACTCGCCGGCACGCCCTATCCGATCGACCGCCACATGACGGCCAAGGCCCTCGGCTTTCGCGAGCCGACCCGCAACTCGATCGATACCGTGTCCGACCGCGATTTCGCGCTTGAATTTTTGTCGGTCGCCGCGATCTGCGCCGTTCACCTGTCGCGCCTCGCCGAAGAAATCGTCATCTGGTCGACGCCGCAATTCGGCTTCGTGCGCCTGTCGGACGCATTCTCGACCGGCTCCTCGATCATGCCCCAAAAGAAGAACCCGGATGCCGCCGAACTGGTGCGCGCCAAGACCGGCCGCATCAACGGTTCGCTGGTAGCGCTGCTGACCGTCATGAAGGGCCTGCCGCTCGCCTATTCCAAGGACATGCAGGAAGACAAGGAACAGGTCTTTGATTGCGCCGAGAACCTGGAACTGGCGATCGCCGCGATGACCGGCATGATGCGCGACATGACGATCCGTGCCGACAAGATGCGTGCCGCCGCCGGCGCTGGATATTCGACTGCGACGGACCTTGCCGACTGGCTGGTGCGTGAAGTCGGCCTTCCCTTCCGCGACGCCCATCACGTGACCGGCCGCGCCGTGGCGCTTGCCGAAGAGAAAGGCTGTGACCTTTCCGAACTATCGCTGGAAGAACTGCAGTCGATCAATCCTGATATCACCGACAAGGTCTTCAACGTCCTCTCCGTGGATGCCTCGGTCGCCAGTCGCACCAGCTTCGGCGGCACCGCGCCTGCTGAAGTGCGCAAACAGATCGCCTGGTGGCGCGGTCGGAATTGACGTCAGCCGGAACGAACGCTGAGAAGTGATGCCGGATAGTGACTGCACAAGCGCGCGGAACTTCGCTATGAAAGTTCCGCATCCGTGCCGGAGAAGGAATAGAATGTCGAAGTCCCTGGTAAAAATCGCCCGCATCGCCTTTGTGCTGAGCCTCGCCGGCATCGTTGTCGTCGGCTGCGGCCGCAAGGGCAGCCTCGACCGCCCGAGCACGCCGGTGGAGCAGCAGAACATCCGCAAGAGCGGCAAACCGGATAAACAGAAAACCGAGCCGGTTGCCGACCGGCCTTTCCTGCTCGACCCGCTCCTGTAATTTTCCGAGTTTTACCGTGAATCATTTTCATTACATCGACGGCGTGCTGCACGCCGAGAACGTGCCGATCCCGGAAATCGCCAAGGCGGTCGGAACCCCCTTCTACGTCTATTCGACGGCCACCCTGGAACGTCACTACAAGGTTTTCGCCAAGGCGTTCTCCGATGTGGACGCGATGGTCTGTTATGCCATGAAGGCGAATTCCAACCAGGCGGTGCTGAAAACGCTCGGCCGGCTCGGCGCCGGCGTCGATGTCGTCTCCGGCGGAGAGCTGCGTCGCGCGCTTGCAGCCGGCATTCCGGCAAACCGGATCATGTTTTCCGGCGTCGGCAAGACGGTGCAGGAAATGGATCTGGCGCTGCAAGCCGGCATCTACTGTTTCAATGTCGAATCCGAGCCTGAGCTGGAAGTCCTGAACCTGCGCGCCCTGAAAGCTGGAAAGCGGGCGCATGTCTCCTTCCGCATCAACCCGGATGTCGATGCAGGCACCCATGCCAAGATCTCGACCGGCAAGAAGGAAAACAAGTTCGGCATCGCTTACGAGCGCGCCCGCGCGGTTTACGCACACGCAGCGACGCTTGGCGGCATCGACATCACCGGCATCGACATGCATATCGGCAGCCAGATAACCGAACTGCAGCCCTTCGATCACGCTTTCCGGCTGTTGCGCGAACTGGTCGAGACGCTTCGCACCGACGGCCACCGCATCGACCACGTCGATATCGGCGGCGGCCTTGGCATTCCCTATCGCGAGGACAACAACCCTCCGCCGCTTCCCGATGCCTATGCGGAAACGGTGAAGCGCCAGCTGCGGTCGCTGGAGTGCAAGATCGTCACCGAGCCCGGCCGGCTGATCGTCGGCAATGCCGGCATCCTGGTCACCGAAGTCATCTACGTGAAGGACGGCGGCGAAAAGTCCTTCGTAATCGTCGACGGAGCGATGAACGACCTGATCCGTCCGACGCTCTATGACGCCTACCACATGATCCGTCCGGTCGTCGTGCCCGCCGCCGATGCGCCGCGCATCAAGGGCGACGTCGTCGGTCCGGTCTGCGAAACCGGCGACTATCTGGCGCTTGACCGCGAGATGGCGGAACCCAAGCCCGGCGACCTGATCGCCGTCTCCTCAGCCGGCGCTTATGGCGCCGTGCAGGCAGGAACATACAACACCCGGCTGCTGGTGCCGGAGGTTCTGGTGAAGGGATCGGAGTTCCATGTGGTGCGGCCGCGCGGCAGCTACGAAGTACTCATCGGCCTCGACTCCGTGCCCGCATGGCTTGCGTGAACATTTAACGCGCCGTTCACTTTTACGGGAAAGCTTGGAAAATATGGGGGCGGATTGCCCCCTGCCCTCGTCTTCGCCACAAACATCGTTATCTTGGAAGCTTGATTTGCGCCGCCACGACTGGAGACGGATCGCATGAGCTTCATCCGCAAAGGTGCCTTCGAATTGCATCCCGTGCTTGCGCGTCGCGTCGCACTGAAACGGTCCTTCGCACGGATCGTGTTGTTTTTCGAACGGATTTTGCCGCTGCTGCTCGCGCCCCTCGGGATTGCGGCGCTTTTCCTGTCGGTGGCCTGGTTCGGGATTTTCCGGATCGCGCCGGACTGGGTGCGCTGGGTCTTGGTCGGCGGCTTCGCCTTTGCCTTCGTGTATGCTCTGCTGCCGTTAAGCCGCCTGCGTTGGCCGGCGGTGGCTGATGCCGACCGGCTTCTGGAAGTCCGCAACAACCTACCCCACCAGCCGGTCGGCGTGCAGGACGACCAGCCGGCTTTCGAAACGCCCTTCTCCCGTGCCCTGTGGAAAGAACATCAGATCCGCATGGCCGAGCGTATCGCAGCGCTCGATGCCGGCCTGCCGCAGCCCGATATCGCCCGGCACGACCGGTTCGCGCTGCGCGCCATTCCTGCTCTCGTCTTCGTCGTCGCGCTCGGTTATTCCTTCTCGAACGGCGGCGGTTCTCCCGCCGATGCCTTCCGACCCGCACCGCCGGCGCCGAGCATCAATCCGGACCTGCGCATCGACGCCTGGCTGACGCCGCCCTCCTATACCGGCCGTGCGCCGGTGTTC
>NZ_JALBGW010000107.1:0-15867 GCF_023006485.1 Neorhizobium sp. BETTINA12A | reverse complement strand
CGTCTCGGCGGTCGCGCAGGGGCGTGACGCCGCGGAAAGCATCGCAAAAGCCCTGGCTGCCGCAGCGCAGCCGGCAACCGCAGTGGCTTGAGGGGAGACCAGGACAATGGCTGATATCCGCAACAATTTCGTCGGCATCAAATCTCCCAACCCGTTCTGGCTGGCGTCCGCGCCGCCGACCGACAAAGCCTACAATGTCGAGCGCGCCTTCAAGGCTGGCTGGGGCGGCGTGGTCTGGAAGACGCTCGGCGAGGAAGGCCCGCCGGTCGTCAACGTCAACGGGCCGCGCTACGGCGCGATCTGGGGCGCCGACCGCCGCCTGCTCGGCTTGAACAATATCGAACTGATCACCGACCGCGACCTCTACACCAACCTTCGCGAGATGAAGGAAGTGAAGAAGAAGTGGCCGGACCGGGCGATCGTCGCCTCGATCATGGTCCCTTGCGAGGAACAGGCCTGGAAGGCGATCCTGCCGCTGGTCGAAGAGACCGAGGTCGACGGCATCGAACTCAATTTCGGCTGTCCGCACGGCATGTCCGAACGCGGCATGGGTTCCGCGGTCGGCCAGGTGCCGGAATATATCGAAATGGTAGTGCGCTGGTGCAAGCAGTATACCCGCATGCCCGTCATCACCAAGTTGACGCCTAACATCAGCGATATCCGCCACCCTGCCCGCGCCGCCAAGCGCGGCGGCACGGACGCGGTGTCGCTGATCAACACGATCTCGTCGATCATCTCCGTCGATCTCGACACCTTCTCGCCCAACCCATCGGTCGGCGGCAAGGGCAGCCATGGCGGCTATTGCGGCCCGGCGGTGAAGCCGATCGCGCTCAACATGGTCGCCGAAATCGCCCGCGATCCGGAGACCTATGGCCTGCCGATCTCCGGCATCGGCGGTGTCACCACCTGGCGCGACGCGGCCGAGTTCCTGGCGCTCGGCGCCGGCAACGTGCAGGTCTGCACCGCGGCGATGACCTACGGCTTCAAGATCGTTGAGGAAATGATCACCGGCCTCTCCGACTGGATGGACGAGAAGGGCCATCGCTCGCTCGACGACATCATCTGTCGTGCCGTGCCCAACGTCACCGACTGGCAGTATCTCAACCTCAACTACATCGCCAAGGCGCATATCGACCAGGACGCCTGCATCAAGTGCGGCCGCTGCCACATCGCCTGCGAGGACACCTCCCACCAGGCGATCACCAGCATGGTCGACGGCGTGCGCCATTTCGAGGTGATGGAAGAGGAATGCGTCGGCTGTAATCTCTGCGTCAACGTCTGTCCCGTCGAGAACTGCATCACCATGGAAGCCCTGCCCGCCGGCGATCTCGACAAGCGCACCGGCAAGGTGGTCGATCCGACTTACGCCAACTGGACGCAGCATCCCAACAACCCGATGGCAAGGCAGGCCGCGGAGTAAAATGGCAGGGAGACAGGAGGGCGGCCCGGCCGCCTTCCCTTTTACGCCACTTCTGAAAACTGATCCCAGGCGCGCAACGTGTCGGCTGCATACATCAGCGCGGGCCCGCCGCCCATATGGGCGCCCATCGCCGCCACCTCGGCAATCTCCTGCCGCGTAGCACCGAGTCCGTGTAACGCCTTGGTATGGAAGCCGATACAGCCATCGCACCGCTGGGTGATACCGATCGCGAGCGCAATCAGTTCCTTCGTCTTCCTGTCCAGCGCGCCATCAGCGCCGGCCCCCTTCGACAAAGCGTAAAACCCTTGCATCGCGTCGGGCGTCAGCTTCCGCATCTCGGCGGTGTAAGCGGATATGTCCCTGGTGATCTGGCGATAGTCTTTCGTCATTCAGGTCTCCTGCAATCTTTACAATTCATATTTTTATGATATAAGAAAAACATGAACTGTAAAGGCCACCCATGGACCTGACTGACGAAATGCCCGTGAAGGCCGAGGAGGTGGCGAACTTCCTCAAGGGCCTGGCCAATTCCCACCGGCTGCTGGTGCTCTGTGCGCTGGCGGAGGGCGAGCGCAATGTCGCTCAGCTGATCGAGGCGACCGGCATCGCGCCAACCTCGATGTCGCAGCATCTGGCCAAGCTGAAGGAAGAAGGCATCGTCGACTTCCGGCGGGAACACCGCACGCTTTTCTATTTCATAGTCCATCCGGCCGTCAGCGAACTGATGGGCGTCCTCTACCGGCATTTCTGCAAGGGAAAATAAGATGAGCACCGAAACCACGAGGACCGTATCCGCAACGCAGGCCGCCGAGTGGCTTGCCGCGGGCGATGCGATCCTGATCGACGTACGCGAGCCGGACGAGTTCCGGGCCGAGCATATCGCCGCTGCCGCCTCGCTGCCTCTTGGTACCGTGGGCGACCTGCGGCAGAACCTGAAGGTCCCGGAAAACCGAAGGATCGTTGTGCATTGCCTGAAGGGCGGACGCGGCGAACAGGCCTGCCGTAAACTCGAAGATATCTTGCCGGCTCACCGGATCTACAATCTCGAAGGCGGCATCACCGCATGGAAACAGGCAGGTTTGCCCGTCGTCGGGCCTGCCACAGGTAAAGGTGGGCCATCGATCTTTCGCCAGGTGCAGATGATCGTCGGGAGCCTCGTGCTGCTTTCCGTGGCTCTTGGCTTTCTTGGCCTGACACCTGCCTTTGCGCTGGCCGGATTTTTCGGCTTCATGCTCGCCTTTGCGGGCTTCAGCGGCTGGTGCGGCCTCGCCCTCCTGCTTCAGCGCATGCCTTGGAACCGGACGGCCTAACGCGAACCGGGAAGAGGCGGAGTGTTTCTCGGCGTTCTGGTTCTGGCGCTCCTGATCAGCAAGGCCATGCGATCGCGTGCGAGGGCGGCTTTGTCCAGTTTGAGGTGCTCGCTGAATTCCACCGGGCCGTGTTCCGGCGTCTTCAGAAGGCAGCGGTAGTGCATGCCTCCTTCGCCGTCGCTTTCCGCGTCGATGGTCGGAGCCGGCAGGCGATCGGGATCGATGCGCTCCTCGTCATGGGTCCAGGGCCAGCGGCGAATGACGATCCAGCTGCCGTCACTCTTCTGCCGGACCGAGACGATCGGCCGTGTGAGTGCTCCGAATGCCAGCCAGCAGCCGAGGCCCCAGAAAAAAGCGATAGTGAGAGCCCTGAACGGTTCCTGGGAGATGCCGCTGTCACGGAGGAAAACCCAGGTCATCAGCACAAGAATAGCGAACCAGGCGACAATGAAGAGCCAGCCATACAGTGGTCGCAGGTTCCTAAAAAGCAGTCTCTCCATGGGTTTTACCTCCCAAGACTTCTTTCAGTTCACGATCATAACACAACGCCTGCAATATGCGAACTATCTAAAGAATGAGTACGGAAACAAAGAGGCCCGGCGGGTTGGCCGGGCCTTCTTCGTACTGGATGCCTGCAATGAGTTCAGGGGCGATCAGTTCGGGCGGTTTACGCCGTCGAAATAGTCGCCGCTGTTGACGTCGGCCTGAACGTTGGCCTTCTGGGCTTCGGCCTTCTGGCCGATGCTGCCGGTCTGGACCTGGTCGGTCGCGGCGGAAGCCTTGGAGGCGCCTTCGTAATAGTCGCCTTCAGCGAGGGCGACGGAAGCGAAGGAAGCCGAAGCGATGAGGGCTGCAGCGATTGCGGAAGTGATCTTGGTCATTGTGGTAGTCCTTTCAGAGTGTTCCGCGGCTCACGAGTTTGCGACCTGGCCTGCGGATTGTTTGTTTCGGTATCTTGAGTGAGCTGCAGTTAGTTCGGGCGGTTGGCGCCGTCGAAATAGTCGCCGCTGTTGACGTCTGCCTTCTGGGCTTCGGCCTTCTGGCCGATGCTGCCGGTGCTGATGCGGTCAACGGTAGCGGAGGCGGCGGGAGCGTTCTTCTGGACGCCCTGGTAATAGTCGCCTTCGGCAAGAGCGGCAGAAGCGAACGAAGCCGAAGCGATCAGGGCTGCGGCGATGGCGGAGGAAATTCTGTTCATTGTCTTCTTCCTTGATGTGGTGGAGCCGAGTTTCTCGAAGCCCCTCTCTGTGTGTTTGATCTTGTCTTTCGAAGCTCGTTGCCGCGCTTCTGATGTTCAAGATGGTGCAAGTCGGCCGCCGGGAATAGACAGCAAGTTGCAGACGTATTGTTCGCAAATACTGAACGATTTAAATTTTATCGTTCACACAAAGCGCGCACTTACGTGGGGGATCTGGCCGGGGATCAGCGGGAGCTGCCTTCAGCCGGCTCGTTCAATAGGTCGAGCATGGCGCGCAGCGCCCGGGTGACGTGCCGCTCGCCATGGAAGATCGCCGAGAACTGACGGAGCGGCATCGGGAAATCGGCGACGTGGAGCCGGCCCGAAAAGGAGTGGGACGATGCTGCCCGGCTTGAAAGCACCGTGGCGCTCAACCCCGCCTCCACCGCCGCCATCGCCGCCTCGTTCGACGGCATTTCAAGAACAACGGACAATGACTGCGGCTCGATGCCGAGATTGAAGAGCTGCGCCTCGAAGGCCGAGCGCGTGCCGGATCCCTGTTCGCGCATGATCCAGTTGGTTTCGAGAAGATCGCTCGAGCGGATCTTGCGACCGTCCGCCCAGGGGTGGCGGCTGCCGACCACCAGGACCAGCCGGTCCTCCGCCACCTTGCGGCGTTTGAGCCCCGCCAGAAACACCTCGCCTTCAACGACGGCAAGTTCCGCCGCCCCGGTCAGCACGGCTTCGGCCGCACTCTGGGTGTTGCCGACGGTAAGCCTCACGTCAACGCGCGGGAACCGCTCGTGATAACTGACGAGGCGAGCCGGCAGCCAGTAGCTCGCCACCGTCTGGCTGGCATGGATCCGCAGAATGCCCGAGGCCGACCCGCCGAGATCGGCAAGCACGTGCTCGGCAGTCTGCGCCCGCTCCAAAACGGCGCGCGCCTCCGGCACGAACAGTTTTCCCGCTTCGGTGAGTTCGATCCGCCGCCCGACCCGGTTGAACAGGATCACGGCATGCCGCGCCTCCAGCGCCGAGATCGCCGCACTCACCGCCGACTGCGTGAGGTTCAGCACCTCCGCCGCACGGGTCACATGTTCGCGCGTAGCGACTTCCAGAAAAATTCGAAGCTGATCGAGGGTCATCGTCCAAAACCATTCGCTTTTATCGAACGATATCAGAAAACTTATCAATTGGATTTGTGTTTCTACAAAAGAGAGAATGATTTTCGACGAATAGAGACTCTCGTGGAAAAATCATGAAGCCGATTCAGCCGACTGCGGAACAGCGCGCCCTTCCCGCCTCGCCCCACTGGCCGGCATTTCTCCAGCTTCTTCCCGGACTTCTTCTAACCGCCGCGATCGCCACGGCCGCCCTCACCGTCCGCAATCTGACCGGATGGATGGCGCTGAGCCCGCTCATCCTGTCGATCGTTTTCGGCATGCTGATCCGCAATCTGGCCCCTGTCCCGGTGGCCGTCGAGCCCGGCATCGGCTTTTCGCTAAAGCGGATCCTGCGCTTCGGCATCGTCCTGCTCGGCCTGCAGGTGACCGCAGGCCAGATCCTCTCGCTCGGCGGCGCCGGCCTTGCCATGGTGGCCCTGACGCTGGTGATCACCTTCGTTGCGATCCGGCTGGTCGGGCGGGCCATGGGTGTCGACCGGTCGCTGACCGACCTGATCGCCGCCGGGACTTCGGTCTGCGGCGCCTCGGCCGTCATCGCCGCCAATACGGTAGTGCGTGGCAAGCAGGAACATGTCGCCTATGCGATCGCCTGCGTCACGCTGTTCGGGTCGCTGTCGATGCTTGTCTATCCACTGCTCGCCGCCCCGCTCGGGCTCGACGCCCGCGGTTATGGCCTGTGGACCGGCTCGACCATCCACGAAGTCGCGCAGGTGGTGGCCGCCGCCTTCCAGGGCGGCGATGTCGCCGGGCAGTTCGGCACCATTTCCAAGCTCGCCCGCGTCGTCATGCTGGCGCCGCTGATCATGACGCTGGCGCTCGCCATGCGCTCCGGCGCGGAAGGCCCCTCGAAGGCTTCGGCGCCGATGCCGTGGTTCGTGCTCGGTTTTATCGGGATGATGCTCTTCAACAGCGCAGTCGCCATTCCGGCAGGCGTGAGCCAGACGCTCGTGACCTCGACGAGTTTCCTGCTGTCAATGGCGCTTGCGGCCATGGGACTGCAGACCGATATCCGCAAGCTGAAGGCGGAAGGCTGGCGGCCGCTCGCGCTCGGCGCATTCGGCTGGCTGTTCATCGCGGTTTTCGGCTACGCAATGCTGAAGCTGTTCGCGTTCTAAGAAAATCAGATCGAAGGGATGGGGGCCGCGTCATCCAATGGCGCGGCCTTTTCGTCATCTAGGGGTCAGCAGGGCTTCGGCTGGTCGTTCTTGGGCTCGGAATCCCGCACCGCTTCGTCGTGATACCAGCAATTGGTATCGACAACACTCAACGCAACCTCATGGATCCCGGTCGGCACGGTCCGGCCATCCTCCAGCCGCCGTCTTGGGCGGACCGGAAACTGATAGATCGTTGCTGACTCACGATGGATGTGAATTGCCATCCTATCGTCTCCTAACTTCAAAAGTGCATCCAAACCCGCACAGAGCACAAATCTGCACATTTTTTGTGCTTATTGCATTATTTTATATCATTTTTCCGACTCGCGCTAGGCGCTAATTTAGCGGCAGCGCGGTTCCGGCGATCTATTTTGCTCGCAGGAACCTCCAGCGGGGAAACGTGTGCCAACCGGACCCGGTTCCGGGCAATCTTGATAGAACCTTTAAAACTCGGAGATTTCATGAGACCGTGCTGATTTACAGGACCTTTAGTCCCTATCAGCGCTCCGCTCGCGACCCTTCGTTCACACTTTTTTAATCCAAAACCGTCGCTCCGATGCAAACTGGCACGGGAAATGCGTTCTTCTGGTTACCCCGGAGGCGCGGTGCCGTCGCGATGCCGCTTCCTCAGGATGGCTCAACCATGAACGTCACGGCCTGAGAGACAAAATATGACCAAGTATAAACTCGAGTACATCTGGCTCGACGGGTACACCCCGGTACCGAACCTGCGTGGCAAGACGCAGATCAAGGAATTCGACACCTTCCCGACGCTCGAACAGCTGCCGCTGTGGGGCTTCGACGGTTCGTCGACCATGCAGGCCGAAGGCCGCTCGTCCGATTGCGTGCTGAAGCCGGTTGCGCTTTATCCCGATCCGGCCCGCACCAATGGCGCGCTGGTCATGTGCGAAGTCATGATGCCGGATGGCGTCACGCCGCATGCGACCAACGCCCGCGCAACCATTCTCGACGACGAGGATGCCTGGTTCGGCTTCGAGCAGGAATACTTCTTCTACCAGAACGGCCGCCCGCTCGGTTTCCCGGAACAGGGTTACCCGGCTCCGCAGGGTCCGTATTACACCGGCGTCGGTTACTCGAACGTTGGTGACGTCGCCCGCGAAATCGTCGAAGAACATCTCGACCTCTGCCTGGAAGCCGGCATCAACCACGAAGGCATCAATGCCGAAGTGGCCAAGGGCCAGTGGGAATTCCAGGTTTTCGGCAAGGGCTCCAAGAAGGCCGCCGACCAGATCTGGATGGCACGCTACCTGCTGCAGCGCCTGACTGAAAAGTACGGCATCGACATCGAATACCACTGCAAGCCGCTCGGCGACACCGACTGGAACGGCTCGGGCATGCATTGCAACTTCTCGACCAAGTACATGCGCGAAGTCGGCGGCAAGGACTATTTCGAAGCGCTGATGGCTGCTTTCGACAAGAACCTGATGGACCACATCGCCGTCTACGGCCCGGACAACGACAAGCGCCTGACCGGCAAGCACGAAACGGCTCCGTGGAATAAGTTCTCCTACGGCGTTGCCGACCGCGGTGCTTCGATCCGCGTGCCGCACTCGTTCGTCAAGAACGACTACAAGGGCTATCTGGAAGACCGCCGTCCGAACTCCCAGGGCGACCCCTACCAGATCGCTTCCCAGGTTCTGAAGACGATCGCCGAAGTCCCGACCAACCGGGCTTCCGCCGCCGCCTGATACCAGGCCCGGCAATCGGCAAATGAGAAGACGCCGGCCTCAGCGCCGGCGTTTTTCGTTTGGGATGAACGACGGCGAGGGCCTTTTCCTCACCCTTGTAGTTAACGTTTTGATCTAACTGACCGACTAATCAGCGGGCGAATATCTTCCCAGAGAATGAGCCCACCGATTGCAGCAATGAAACCTGCGCCTATCCAAAGCCACCCCTTAATGACGGCCGCAAATAACAATAAGTAGAGAATGCCAGCAAGTCCGCCAGCTAGCATAAGTAATCCAACGGTGATCGATACGATCTTTCGAAACGAGGATCGGGTGTCTTCCATCGCCTTCACTTATCAACAGACCAATTTACAAGGCTATTCAGCCACGACGACAACCAAGAGTCGAGTCCCGCCGAACCACATCGAAGGGAAAGCGGCTTGATCTAACCTGGCCGCGCCCGCAGCCCGTCAATGAAGAGCTGTTCCAGAAACCGCGCCGCATCCTCGAAACGCCCCTCGCCCGCATAGTCCTGGCCGAGCACGGCGCGCACCTGCACGTCGAAGTCGGCATAATGCTGGGTCGTCGACCAGATCGAGAAGATCAGGTGGTAGGGATCGCATTTGGCGATCTTGCCGGACCGCGCCCAGGCGCGGATCACCTCCGCCTTTTCGTCAACCAGTTCTTTCAAGGGACCTTTCAGCTCATCCTCGATATGCGGCGCGCCCTGCAGCACTTCGTTGGCGAAAAGCCGGCTTTCGCGGGGGAAATCGCGGGCCATTTCGAGCTTGCGGCGGATATAGGAGCGGATCTCGGATTCAGGGTTGCCCTCGGCATCGAACGCCCGCAACGGCTCCAGCCAGGTGAACAGGACCCGGTCGATCAGGTGACGGTGGATCGCCTCCTTGGTACGGAAATAATAGAGCAGATTGGGTTTCGACATGCCGGCCGCATCGGCGATCTGGTCGATCGTGGCGCCGCGGAAACCGTTCTGGGAAAATACGTCGAGCGCGGCTTCGAGGATGCGCTCCTCCTTCTCCTCCTGAATGCGGGTGCGTCTCTGCGTCTTCGCCGCCCTTGGGATGGCCATGCCTGTCCTTGCCCTCTTCCGCGTCCACCCGGCGCTTTGGAAATTCCTCTGGATTTTTCGTGATTTTCGTCTTGAGTGGAGCCGAGGAAATTGTAATGTTTTACCAAGCGGTCAAATTATCGGCGACAAGCAGAATAAACGCAATGCCGATCTTCGCATGCCTCGTTTCAAAGCGGGCGCGCGGAGGACCATGGGAACGAAAAGCATGCCGCCCGCACGGGTGGCCGTGAAAACAGGCGAGGACTGAAAAATGGTGGCAGCACCCGGCGAGAACTTGCGCATCAACGGCGATCGTCTGTGGGACATGCTCATGGACATGGCGAAGATCGGTCCCGGCATAGCCGGCGGCAACAATCGCCAGACGCTGACCGATGCGGACGGCGAAGGCCGCCACCTCTTCAAGACATGGTGCGAGGCCGAAGGAATGACGGTCGGCGTCGACAGGATGGGCACGATGTTCGCCACCCGTGCCGGCACCGATCCGGATGCCCTGCCGGTCTATGTCGGCAGCCATCTCGATACCCAGCCGACTGGCGGCAAATATGACGGCGTTCTCGGCGTGCTCGGCGCGCTGGAAGTGGTCCGCACCATGAATGACCTCGGCATCAGGACGAAACATCCGATCGTCGTCACCAACTGGGCGAACGAGGAAGGCGCGCGTTTCGCCCCGGCCATGCTGGCATCGGGCGTCTTCGCCGGCGTTCACTCGATCGACTACGCCTATGGCCGCAAGGACCCGGACGGCAAGACCTATGGCGACGAGTTGAAGCGCATCGGCTGGCTCGGCGACGAAGAGGTCGGCGCCAGAAAGATGCATGCCTATTTCGAATACCATATCGAACAGGGGCCGATCCTCGAGGCGGAGAACAAGCAGATCGGCGTCGTCACCCACTGTCAGGGCCTGTGGTGGCTGGAATTCACGCTGACCGGCCGTGAGGCGCATACCGGTTCGACGCCGATGAACCTGCGCGTCAATGCAGGCCTCGCCTTCGGCCGCATCCTCGAAATGGTGCAGGCGGTGGCGATGTCCGAACAGCCGGGCGCCGTGGGCGGCGTCGGCCAGGTGTTCTTCTCGCCCAACTCCCGCAACGTGCTGCCGGGCAAGGTGGTGTTCACCGT
The DNA here is from genome assembly GCF_023006485.1 of Neorhizobium sp. BETTINA12A. Taxonomy (NCBI): domain Bacteria; kingdom Pseudomonadati; phylum Pseudomonadota; class Alphaproteobacteria; order Hyphomicrobiales; family Rhizobiaceae; genus Neorhizobium; species Neorhizobium sp. BETTINA12A. Next base: position 5,725 of record NZ_JALBGW010000107.1, on the reverse strand, counting down.
CGACATCCGCACGCCCTCCCAGGAAAAGCTGGACCGAATGCGGGCGACGATCGAGAAACAGGCCACTGAAATCTGCGAGCCGCTCGGCGTGGGCTGTTCGGTCGAGGCGGTCGGCCATTTCGATCCGGTGACCTTCGATCCGGTGCTGGTCGGCCGGGTCCGCGAAGCGGCCGAAAAGCTCGGCTACAGCCATATGAACATCATCTCCGGCGCCGGCCACGACGCGTGCTGGGCCGCCAAGGTGGCGCCCGCGACGATGATCATGTGCCCCTGCGTCGGCGGACTTTCGCACAACGAGGCGGAGGAGATCTCCAGGGAATGGGCGGCAGCCGGCGCGGATGTCCTGTTCCATGCCGTGCTGGAGACGGCGGAGATTGTGGAGTAGCATCGCAACCGCCAACCTTGAGACAGGAAACGGACAATGGGACGACCGAGGGAAATATCGCCCGAAGAGCGGGCCGAACTGATCCGCCAGGGATACCGGCCGATCGAGATCTGGGTGCCGGACCTCACCCACGAAGCCTTCCGCCGGCAGGCGGAGGAAGAAATGCGCCGGATCGCAGAAGCGGATGCGAAAGAAGACATTGAGGACTGGATCGAAGCGGTTGGCCCAACGGATTGGGACAAGCCGTGAAGTTGGGCCGAGGAGACGTCGTGATCGCGGTCTTTCCTGGTGAACTTGGCAAACCTCGGCCCGCCGTCATTCTTCAGGCTGACGAGTTTCTCGTGACCTATACGACGGCTCTTGCCTGCCCTTTGACGACCCATCTGCTTGAGGCACCGCTTCTTCGGCCGATCATCGAGCCCAGTGCTCAGAACGGACTTCAATATCCGTCGCAGGTCATGGTCGAAAAGATCACGCCGGTCAGAAAAGAGGTCATCGGCCAGCGGATCGGCCGATTGGCCGACAGCGACATGAGGCAGATCGAAGTTGCGCTCGTCCACGTCACCGGCTTGACGCACACCATCGCGCCCGTAAGGGAACCGACAAGAAAAGGGGAACAACAATGACCACAGTCATCAAAGGTGGAACCATCGTCACGGCCGACCTGACCTATAAGGCGGATGTGAAGATCGACGGCGGCCGGATCATCGAGATCGGTCCGAACCTTTTCGGCGATACCACGCTCGACGCCGCCGGCTGTTATGTCATGCCGGGCGGGATCGATCCGCATGTGCATCTGGAAATGCCGTTCATGGGCACCTATTCCGCCGACGATTTCGAGAGCGGCACGCGGGCAGCACTTGCCGGCGGCACCACCATGGTCGTCGATTTCTGCCTGCCCGAGCCCGGCCAGTCGCTGCTCGATGCGCTGAAGCGCTGGGACAACAAGGCGACCCGCGCCAATTGCGACTATTCCTTCCACATGTCGGTCACCTGGTGGGGCGAGCAGGTCTTCAACGAGATGAAGGCGGTCGTCGCGCATCACGGCATCAACACCTTCAAGCATTTCATGGCCTACAAGGGCGCGCTGATGGTGAACGACGACGAGATGTTCGCCTCGTTCTCGCGCTGTGCCGAGCTCGGCGCATTGCCGCTCGTCCATGCCGAAAACGGCGACGTCGTCGCCGCTATGCAGACCAAGCTGATGGACGAGGGCAATAACGGGCCCGAGGCACACGCCTATTCCAGGCCCGCCTCCGTCGAGGGCGAGGCGACCAACCGCGCCATCATCATCGCCGATATGGCCGGCGTGCCCCTCTATGTCGTGCACACATCCTGCGAACAGGCCCATGAAGCGATCCGCCGCGCCCGCCAGAACGGCATGCGCGTTTATGGCGAGCCGCTGATCCAGCACCTGACGCTCGACGAAAGCGAATATTTCAACAAGGATTGGGACCATTCGGCCCGCCGGGTAATGTCGCCGCCGTTCCGCAGCAAGCAGCATCAGGACAGCCTCTGGGCGGGCCTTGCCTCCGGTTCGCTGCAGGTGGTGGCGACCGACCACTGCGCGTTTACAACCGACCAGAAACGCACCGGTCTCGGCGATTTCAGAAAGATCCCGAACGGAACCGGCGGCCTCGAAGACCGGCTGCCGATGCTGTGGACGCATGGCGTCGCTACCGGCCGCATCACCATGAACGAGTTCGTGGCGGTGACCTCCACCAACATCGCGAAAATCCTCAATATCTATCCAAGGAAGGGCGCGATCCTGGTCGGAGCCGACGCGGATATCGTCGTTCTCGATCCGAACAAGTCGAAGACGATCTCGGCCAAGACCCAGCAGTCGGCGATCGACTACAACGTCTTCGAGGGCAAGGAAGTGACCGGTCTGCCGCGCTACACGTTGACCCGCGGCGTGGTCGCAATCGAGGACGGGGCGATCAAGACGCAGGAAGGCCACGGCCAATTCGTCAAGCGCGAGCCTTATCCTGCGGTGAACAAGGCGCTGTCGACCTGGAAGGAACTGACCTCGCCCCGCAAGGTGGAACGGTCAGGCATTCCGGCCAGCGGGGTTTGAACAGCAACGATGCCTTTTGCGTGGCATACCCCCCTCTGCCCTGCCGGGCATCTCCCCCTCAAGGGGGGAGATAGATCTGTGGCTAGGCCCCGCCCAAAACAGAAGCCGCAGATTGCCGGATTGACCGAGATTACGGAAGCTGCAGAAACGAGGCTCGATAAAGCGCGAAGCCCGCGAGCCTTGCCGATCTCCCCCCTTGAGGGGGAGATGTCCGGCAGGACAGAGGGGGGTGGCGCCACGAACTCGTCCGCGCAAGACCTACCCCTTCACCAGCCCGTCAAGCTCCGGCAGCAGCACGACGCTTTCCTGTTCGTTCGGGTCGGTGCGGGCGATCACCGCCGAACAGGGCGCGTCGGAAATGTTCGCCGGCAGGTGCGGCACGCCGGCGGGGATATACATCATCTCGCCGGCCGAAAGTTCGGCACATCCCTCCAACCGGTCGCCATACCAGGTGACGGCCGAGCCGGAGAGTACGTAGATGGCGGTCTCGTGGGTTTCATGCAGATGGGCCTTCGCCCGTGCGCCCGGCGGGATGGTGAGGAGGTGCATGCAAATGCCCTTGGAGCCGACCGTTTCCGCCGCGATCCCCTCGAAATAGCTCAGGTCCTGCTTGCCGTCGTAGGCCGCACCGGGTTTGACGACACGGCAGGTGGGCTTTGATGCATTGTCCATTGCCAATTTCCTCTGTCGAACGGGATCTGCCGCCAGCATATCATGACGGTTCGGGAGCGGGAGCCAACGAAAAGAAGATCAGCACACCGCAATGATCGATATCCTGCGCAACGGCGATGTCTATACTGTACGCTTCGCAGACGGATTTGAATGGGGGCCTTTCGAGACATGTCATTGAATAACATCCGCTTCACCATCGCATTCGCGATGCTTGCCGCAATCTCGGTTGCCGTTCCCGCTAGCGCCGCGACCTTCCTTGACGGCGCCTATGGCAGCAAGGAAGGCTGCACTTACGCCGAGACCGGAGAATCGTCCGGCGCCGACGACTTCCTGCTGCTCAACGACGAAGGCGTGACGACATCCGTTTCCGCCTGCGAATTCAAGGGCGCTCCCAAGAAGACGGCAAACGGTTTTACCATCAAGGCACAATGCGATGTCGAAGGGGAAGTCGGGCCGGAAGATGTTGCGACGCTCACCAAATCCGCCAAAGGCTACACCGTCAGCTTCCCGGGCGGCACCAAACTGGGACCCATGCCGAAATGCCGATGAACAATGCTCCATCCTCCGTCGTCTCGGCCAGCAAGCTCGGCCTCACCTTCAAGACCAGTGACGGGCCAGTGCATGCGCTGTCGAACGTCGACCTAGAAGTGAACAAGGGCGATTTCGTCTCCTTCATCGGCCCGTCCGGTTGCGGCAAGACAACGTTCCTGCGCGTCATCGCCGACCTCGAAAAGGCGACCGCCGGCGAGATCACCGTCAACGGCATGACGCCGGAAGAGGCGCGCAAGTCGCGCTCCTACGGTTACGTCTTCCAGGCGCCGGCGCTTTATCCCTGGCGGACGATCGAGAAGAACATCGCCCTGCCGCTCGAAATCATGGGTTACTCATCAGTCGATCGGAAAGCGCGCATCGAGCGTACCCTCGATCTCGTCAACCTTGCGGGCTTCGGCAAGAAATACCCCTGGCAGCTTTCCGGCGGCATGCAGCAGCGCGCCTCGATCGCCCGCGCGCTCGCCTTCGATGCCGATCTTTTATTGATGGACGAACCTTTCGGCGCGCTCGACGAGATCGTCCGCGATCACCTGAACGAACAGCTGCTGAAGCTCTGGGCGCGCACCGAAAAGACCATCTGTTTCGTCACCCACTCGATTCCGGAGGCGGTCTACCTCTCGACCCGCATCGTCGTCATGTCGCCGCGTCCGGGCCGAGTGACCGACGTGATCGAATCGACCTTGCCCAAGGAACGCCCGCTCGAAATCCGCGAGACGCCGGAATTCCTGGAGATTGCGCATCGGGTGCGCGAGGGGCTGAGGGCGGGGCATAGTTATGAGGAGTGAGGCGTTGCATTCCAGGAATACCCCCCTCTGTCCTGCCAGACATCTCCCCCTCAAGGGGGGAGATCGAATAGTAGCTTGGGTTCGCCCTCAATTCGGCGCGGAGATTGCCGCATCGGTGGTGCTCAATGCTTTGCGAAGCCGACACGTCTGGCTGATCTCCCCCCTTGAGGGGGAGATGTCCAGCAGGACAGAGGGGGGGGGCTCCGGGCCGAAACGTGAGAGGTCCGCGGCATGAAACCCGACTCCCTCAAATCCCGCATCATCCCCGTCCTCGCCATCCTCATCGCCATCGTCGCCCTCTGGTACGTCGCCGCTTATTTCATGAACGCGCCGTTTCAGCGGGATCTCGATCGGCGCGCCAACGTCACCTCCACGACGATGGAGTTCATCGGCAAGACCATGGCGCAGCCGAAGCCTATTCTGCCGGCGCCGCATCAGGTGGTGAGCAACGTCTTCGAGAACACGTTTCTGCGCAGCGTCACGTCGAACCGCAGCCTCGTCTACCATTCCTGGGTGACGCTCTCCTCAACGGTCCTCGGCTTCACCATGGGCACGCTGACCGGCATCCTGATCGCGGTCGGCATCGTGCATCTGAAGGCACTCGACCGTAGCCTGATGCCGTGGATCATCGCCTCACAGACCGTGCCGATCCTGGCTGTCGCGCCGATGGTGATCGTCGTGCTCGGGGCCCTCAACATCACCGGCCTTCTCCCCAAGGCGCTGATCTCGACATATCTCTCCTTCTTCCCCGTCGCGGTCGGCATGGTGAAGGGTCTGCGCTCGCCCGAAATCATTCAGCTCGACCTGATGCGCACCTATTATGCCAGCGGCGCCCAGACCTTCTGGAAACTCAGAGTACCGGCGTCCATTCCCTTCCTGTTCACCTCGATGAAGGTGGCGATCGCCGCGAGCCTGGTTGGCGCGATCGTCGGCGAGCTTCCGACCGGTGCCGTCGCCGGCATCGGCTCGAAACTGCTGGCCGGGGCCTATTACAGCCAGACGATCGACATCTGGGCGGCACTGATTGCCGGCTCAGTACTGGCGGCGTTTCTCGTTGCCATCGTCGGGATCATCGCCAAGATCGTCGATCGCTCCATGGGCGGGAGGCCGGCATGACCGCGGTTCTTCGTTCCTGGCAGGGCACCTTTGCCCTGCTCCTCTGTCTCGCCGCCCTCACCTCGCTGCCGCTGATGGCGCCCGACGCCCCCTCGCCGTTCGGCACCGGCAGCGTCGCCGTCATCCTCCTGCTCGTCG
>NZ_JALBGW010000106.1:0-16000 GCF_023006485.1 Neorhizobium sp. BETTINA12A | reverse complement strand
GGTCCCGGCCGCGGTCGCAGCACCTCAGCCGGTTGCTCCGGTCATGGATGGTTCCGGCCCGCAGCCGGTAATCGAAGGCACGCCTGCCGAAGTGGCTGTCGAGGAAGAGGCACAGGCAGAAGCCACGCCGCGCCGTCGTCGCGCTGCCGGCAGCCGTCCGCGTCGTCCGCGTCGTGGCGAAGGCGCCGGTGAAGAGGGTGGTTCCGAAGGCGAAGCCTCGGGCGACGGCTCTCAGCCGGCCCTGGCGGATGCTGCTTCGGAATAAGCCTCACGGGCTGGAATAACGAAATCAAGAAGGCCGCTCGGGAAACCGGGCGGCCTTTTTCCGTGAGCAAAGCCCTTCTGCTTCAGGCGCGGGCCTGGCGCCGATCGCGGGCGGAGCGGGCAAGGTCTTCGAGCACAGAGACGGACGTTTCCCAGTCGATGCAGCCGTCGGTGATGCTCTGGCCGTAGACGAGAGGTCTGCCGGGTACGAGGTCCTGGCGGCCGCCGACGATATTGCTCTCGATCATCATGCCCTTGATGGCCATGTTGCCGGCAGCGATCTGCGTCGCGACGTTTTTGACGACCAGTGGCTGGTTCATCGGATCCTTGCCGCTATTGGCGTGGCTGGCATCGATGAGGATGCGCGGCTCCAAGCCGCGTTTCGCCGCGTCCCTGGAAGCGGCCTCGACATCGGCCGCCTCATAATTCGGCAGCTTGCCGCCGCGCAGGATGACGTGGCAATCCTCGTTGCCGGTCGTCGTGGCGATCGCAGCCCGGCCATCCTTGGTCACCGCCGGAAAATGGTGCGTCTGCGAGGCGGCCAGTATGGCATCGAGCGCGACGGCGACGCCGCCATCGGTGCCGTTCTTGAAGCCGATTGGGCAGGAGAGGCCGGATGCCAGCTGGCGATGTACCTGGCTTTCGGTCGTCCGCGCCCCGATCGCGCCCCAGCTGACGAGGTCGGCGATATATTGCGGGGTGATCGTATCAAGGAATTCGCAGCCGGCCGGAAGGCCCGTCGCATTGATGTCCAGAAGAAGCTGCCGGGCGATCCTCAAACCCTCTTCGATGCGGTAGCTGCCGTCCAGATGTGGGTCGTTCATCAGGCCCTTCCAGCCGACCGTGGTGCGCGGCTTTTCGAAATAGACGCGCATGATGATTTCGAGATCGCCGCTGAAACGCCGTCGCTGTTCTTCCAGCCGGGCCGCATAGTCCCGCGCGGCAACCGGGTCGTGGATGGAGCAGGGGCCGATGACCACGATCAGCCGGTCGTCCTCGCCATGCAGGATGTGGTGGACGGTGTCGCGCGTCCGGGTCACGGTCTCGGTAACCGCCTCGTTGCGCGGGATTTCCGCGATAATGTCGGCGGGGATGGTCAGCGGGGTGATTTCGACGATGCGGCGATCGTCGATCGTATCTATCGGGGCATTGGCGGGCTTGGCATTCGGCACGGGTATGGCTCCTGTTGGGTGCTACCGTGCGGAATTGAAAAAGCCGCCAGGTAGACTAGCGGCTTGAGGGAATGTCGTAGCGTCGAAATCAGCTACGCACGGACCCGCATCCGCTGGGGAAAGCGGTAGCTATAAAATCGCGAGGCGTAGGCGGACGTGAAAGACATGCGGTTTCTCTATTCGCTCGATTGCGGATTGTCACGCGGAAAGTTTGTGACGTTTCCGCGCGCGGATTTTGACCGTCTGAACTCTTTAAACACTGGAATCCGCTTACCATATCTCCAGCAACGCCGAGACTTCGGCAGGGCTCGCCTTTGAGGGAGCTCAATCTCAATCATCGGTTCGTGCCTTATAAAGGGCGGGTCGATCACTGGAGGTACCATAATGAACATCGAAAAATATTCAGAGCGCGTCCGCGGTTTCCTGCAGTCGGCTCAGACCCAGGCTTTGGCTTCGGGTCACCAGCAGTTCACGCCCGAACACGTGCTGAAGGTGCTGCTCGACGACGATCAGGGAATGGCGTCCTCGCTCATCGACCGCGCCGGCGGCAGCGCCAAGGAAGCGCGCATCGCCAATGACGCCGCGCTCGCGAAACTTCCCAAGGTTTCCGGCGGCAACGGCGAGATCTATCTCTCCCAGCCGCTCGCCAAGGTTTTCTCGACCGCGGAAGAGGCTGCCAAGAAGGCCGGCGACAGTTTCGTCACCGTCGAACGCCTGCTTCTGGCGCTTGTCATCGAGACGTCGGCTTCGACCTCTGCCACCCTGAAAAAAGCCGGAGTGACCGCGCAGGGGCTCAACCAGGTCATCAATGACATCCGCAAGGGCCGCACGGCCGACGGCGCCAATGCCGAAGCCGGGTTCGAAGCGCTCAAGAAATATGCGCGGGACCTGACGGCGGAAGCCCGCGACGGCAGGCTCGATCCGGTGATCGGCCGCGACGACGAAATCCGCCGCACGATCCAAGTTCTCTCCCGCCGCACCAAGAACAATCCAGTCCTGATCGGTGAGCCCGGCGTCGGCAAGACGGCGATCGCCGAAGGCCTGGCGCTGCGCATCATCAACGGCGACGTGCCGGAAAGCCTGAAAGACAAGAAGCTGATGGCGCTCGACATGGGTGCCCTGATCGCTGGCGCAAAATACCGCGGCGAGTTCGAGGAGAGGCTGAAGAGCGTCTTGAACGAGGTGCAGTCTGAAAACGGCGAAATCATCCTGTTCATCGACGAGATGCACACGCTTGTAGGCGCCGGCAAGTCCGACGGCGCGATGGATGCCTCCAACCTCCTGAAGCCGGCGCTTGCCCGCGGCGAACTGCATTGCGTCGGCGCCACCACGCTCGACGAATACCGCAAGCATGTAGAAAAGGACCCGGCGCTTGCCCGTCGTTTCCAGCCGGTCATGGTCGAGGAGCCGACGGTCGAGGACACGATCTCGATCCTGCGCGGGCTGAAGGAAAAATACGAACAGCACCACAAGGTCCGCATTTCGGATTCGGCCCTGGTTGCGGCTGCGACGCTTTCCAACCGCTACATCACCGACCGGTTCCTGCCCGACAAGGCGATCGACCTGATGGACGAAGCCGCATCGCGGCTGCGCATGCAGGTAGATTCCAAGCCCGAGGAACTCGACGAACTCGACCGCCGCATCATGCAGCTGAAGATCGAGCGCGAAGCCTTGAAGAAGGAAACCGATAGCGCCTCGGCCGACCGGCTGCAGCGTCTCGAAGGCGAAGTGACCTCGCTCGAAGAACAGGCGGATGCGCTGACGGCCCGCTGGCAGGCAGAAAAGCAGAAGCTCGGCCTTGCCGCTGACCTGAAGCGGCAGCTCGACGAAGCCCGCAACGAACTGGCGACCGCCCAGCGCAAGGGCGAGTTCCAGCGTGCCGGCGAACTGACCTATGGCGTGATCCCGGAACTGGAAAAGCGCCTCGTGGACGCCGAAGCCCAGGATACCTCGACCAATGCCATGGTGCAGGAAGTCGTGAACCCGGATGCGATCGCCCATGTGGTGTCGCGCTGGACCGGCATTCCGGTCGACAAGATGCTGGAAGGCGAGCGCGACAAGCTGCTGCGCATGGAAGACGAACTGGCGAAATCCGTCATCGGCCAGGGTGATGCGGTCCAGGCCGTCTCGCGTGCGGTTCGCCGTTCGCGCGCCGGCCTGCAGGATCCGAACCGGCCGATCGGCTCGTTCATCTTCCTTGGCCCGACCGGTGTCGGCAAGACGGAGCTGACCAAATCGCTGGCCCGCTTCCTGTTCGACGACGAGTCGGCGATGGTTCGTCTCGACATGTCGGAATACATGGAGAAGCATTCGGTCGCGCGGCTGATCGGTGCACCTCCGGGTTATGTCGGTTACGAGGAAGGCGGCGCGCTGACCGAGGCGGTGCGGCGCAAGCCCTACCAGATCGTGCTGTTCGACGAGATCGAGAAGGCGCATCCGGACGTGTTCAACGTTCTTCTGCAGGTGCTCGACGACGGGCGCCTGACGGACGGGCAGGGCCGCACGGTCGACTTCAAGAACACGATGATCATCATGACCTCCAATCTCGGAGCGGAATACCTGACCGCCCTTCGCGAGGGCGAGGATTCCGAAAGCGTGCGCGAACAGGTGATGGACGTCGTGAAAGCCTCGTTCCGGCCTGAATTTTTGAACCGCGTCGACGAGATCATCCTGTTCCATCGCCTGAAGCGCAACGAGATGGGTGCGATCGTCGATATCCAGATGAAGCGGCTGCTGTCGCTTCTGGCGGAGCGGAAGATCAGCATCGATCTCGGTCCCGACGCCCGCGAATGGCTGGCCGACAAGGGCTACGATCCGGTCTACGGCGCTCGTCCGCTGAAGCGGGTGATCCAGAAGTTCATGCAGGATCCGCTCGCCGAACAGATCCTCGGCGGCCAAATCCCGGATGGATCGGCCGTTGCGGTGAGTGCCGGTTCCGACCGGTTGCTCTTCCGCGTCAAGCGGGCGGTCAGCGAAGCCGCATAACCTGCCAAAACGGCGGCTCCGCAAGCCCAGCGTGAGGCGTCGAACAGCTCAGTCAAAGAATGGCCGCACCGGAAACAGTGCGGCCATTTCATTGGGGGACGGTTTGGAACGGGTCGGGGCCAGGTCTGTTTCGCGAAGTGCGCTCGCGGAGCCTCAAACAGAAAGGGCCCCGGTCAAACCGGAGCCCTAAATCGTTTTCAAACTAGGCTGCTTCTTGCCGCCTGTTCAGCGCGCTTGACGCGCTGAACCACGTGAGGTGAGGGGCGGCTTCCGCGATAGGCTTGCGCCTATCACATCATGTCCATGCCGCCCATGCCGCCCATGCCGCCAGGCATGCCGCCGCCAGCCGATTCCTTCTTCGGAAGTTCGGCAATCATGGCTTCGGTGGTGATCAGCAGCGAAGCAACCGAAGCTGCGTTCTGCAGAGCCGTGCGAACGACCTTGAGCGGATCGACGATGCCCATGGTGATCATGTCGCCATATTCAGACGTCTGGGCGTTGTAGCCGTAGTTGTCTTCGTTCTTTTCGAGGATCTTGCCGACCACGATCGAAGCTTCGTCACCAGCGTTTTCAGCGATCTGGCGAACCAGCGACTGAAGAGCGCGGCGAACGATGTTGATGCCGGCTTCCTGGTCGTCGTTTGCACCCTTTGCGGTGATCTTGACGGAGGAACGCAGCAGGGCAACGCCGCCGCCCGGTACGATGCCTTCCTGAACGGCAGCGCGCGTCGCGTTGAGGGCGTCGTCGATGCGGTCCTTCTTTTCCTTGACTTCGACTTCCGTCGAGCCGCCGACGCGGATCACGGCAACGCCGCCAGCCAGCTTGGCCAGACGTTCCTGCAGCTTTTCGCGGTCGTAGTCGGAAGTGGTTTCTTCGATCTGAGCCTTGATCTGACCAACGCGGCCTTCGATGTCGGCCTTGGAGCCGGCGCCGTCGACGATCGTGGTGTTTTCCTTGGAGATCGAGACCTTCTTGGTGCGGCCGAGCATGTCGAGCGTGACATTTTCGAGCTTGATGCCGAGGTCTTCGGAGATGACAGTGCCGCCCGTCAGGATGGCGATGTCTTCGAGCATGGCCTTGCGGCGGTCGCCGAAGCCCGGAGCCTTGACGGCAGCGATCTTGAGGCCACCGCGCAGCTTGTTGACGACGAGCGTTGCAAGAGCTTCGCCTTCGACGTCTTCAGCGATGATCAGCAGCGGCTTGCCGGTCTGAACGACGGCTTCGAGAACCGGGAGCATCGCCTGCAGGTTCGAGAGCTTCTTCTCGTGGAGGAGAATGAAAGCGTCGTCGAGATCGGCGACCATCTTTTCCGGGTTGGTGACGAAGTAGGGCGACAGGTAGCCGCGGTCGAACTGCATGCCTTCGACGACTTCGAGTTCGGTTTCGGCGGTCTTGGCTTCTTCAACCGTGATCACACCCTCGTTGCCGACCTTCTGCATGGCTTCAGCGATGTCGAGACCGACCTGCTTGTCGCCGTTTGCGGAGATCGTGCCGACCTGTGCGACTTCTTCCGAGGTCGAGATCTTCTTGGCCTTGGCCTGGAGATCCTTGACGACGTCTGCAACGGCGAGGTCGATGCCGCGCTTCAGATCCATCGGGTTCATGCCGGCTGCAACGGCCTTGTTGCCTTCGCGAACGATCGCCTGGGCAAGAACGGTCGCAGTCGTGGTGCCGTCGCCGGCGATGTCGTTGGTCTTCGAAGCAACTTCGCGGACCATCTGGGCGCCCATGTTTTCGAACTTGTCGTCAAGTTCGATTTCCTTGGCGACCGATACGCCGTCCTTGGTGATGCGCGGAGCGCCGAAGGACTTGTCGATGATGACGTTACGGCCCTTCGGGCCGAGCGTTACCTTGACTGCATCGGCAAGAATGTCGACGCCGCGCAGCATCTTTTCGCGCGCGGTGCGGCCGAACTTGATTTCTTTGGCTGCCATTTTGATAACTCCTGAAAAGGGGTGTCAGCGATTTAGAATGAAGAGTAACCGGCGGAAATCAGCCGATGATGCCCATGATGTCGGATTCCTTCATGATCAGAAGGTCTTCGCCATCGAGCTTGACTTCGGTGCCCGACCACTTGCCGAACAGGACGCGATCGCCAGCCTTGACGTCGAGAGCAGTGATATTGCCCTTGTCGTCGCGGGTGCCGGTGCCGACGGCGACGATTTCGCCTTCCTGCGGCTTTTCCTTGGCGGTATCAGGAATGATGATGCCGCCCTTGGTCTTGGCTTCGGATTCGACGCGACGAACAACGACGCGGTCATGAAGGGGGCGGAAATTGGTGCTTGCCATTGTCTAATCCCTCGATCAAATGACATGGACGGGTGAAACCCGTATCTCGGTGCTGTTAGCACTCCCGGTTGGAGAGTGCCAGCCCGCGTCGAAATAAGGCTGGCCGGCGGATGAGTCAAGAACGGCCGTAAAATTTTCGAGACGGCTCGGAACTTCATACGAAATACGCTTAACGATACGGATGCTGGCTGAACGCCTGTTGTCTCGCGGAACTGACGGCCGTCTTCGGCCACCTCGGGGTCTCTCGTTTCGGCCACCCCTTCGGGCAGGTCGGCATGTTGCACGGGACTTTGGTGGAAGAATGGCGCCGACGCGGCTGCGATCCGGGCACCGGTGCGAAGAGTTATCCCCGCCGACGTCGGCGATCTCGTCGCGGTTTTTCTCCCGATTATCTCTTGTAATCCTCAACCGGGTTTGTCATGTGACCCGGGACTTGCGAGATGGGAATATTACATGGCAAAGCGCATCGGCAATCTGAGCGAAGTGATCGGCGACTACGACGTCGTCCTCTCGGACGTCTGGGGTGTGGTTCACAACGGTGTCGAGGCTTTCCAGCATTCCTGCAAGGCGCTCGCCGCAGCCCGCGAAGCCGGCGCCACCGTCGTGCTGATCACCAATTCGCCGCGCACGGCACCCGGCGTCATAGAGCAGATGCGCGCGCTTGGCGTGCCAGACGGCACCTATGACCGGATCGTCACGTCAGGCGACGTCACCCAGCACCTGATCGTTGACGGTCCGAAAAAGGTTTTTCTGATCGGTCCCGAACGCGACCTCAACTTGTTCGACGGGCTCGGCGTCGAGGTGGTCCCGGCCGACGAAGCCGAATGCATCGTCTGCACCGGCTTTTTCGACGACGAGAAAGAAGTACCGGAAGATTATACCGACATGTTGATGGCGTTTGCCAAGCGCGACGTGCCTTTCATCTGCGCCAACCCGGATCTCGTCGTCGAGCGCGGCCACAAGATCATCCCCTGCGCCGGCGCGGTGGCGGCCTATTACGAAGAGTTCGGCGGCAAGACCCGCGTCGCCGGCAAGCCGCATCGCCCGATCTACGAGGCGACGATCGAAGCTGCCCGAGAAGTGCGCGGCGATTTTCCGATGAACCGGGTGCTGGCGATCGGCGACGGCATGCCGACCGACGTGCGCGGCGCGCTCGCATACGGCCTCGACCTGCTTTATATCAGCGGGGGCATCCATGTTTCGGAATATACCGTCAACGGCCAGACCGACGAGGCGATCCTCAACGCCTGGCTGAAGCGGGAAAATGCCGCGCCGAAATACTGGATGCCGCGCCTCGCATAGCCCCCTGGGCCTGAATTGGGCCTGAACCGGAATCCGCGCATGACTGTCTTCCATCGTAACGAGAAGAAGGAACCGCTGCCCGAGGAGTTGAAGGGCGGCGTCATCGCCATCGGCAATTTCGACGGCGTGCATCGCGGCCATCGCAGCGTATTGGAGCGCGCGCTGGCACTTGCCGAACAGCACGGCGTACCCGCCCTGGTGCTGACCTTCGAGCCGCATCCGCGCACCGTTTTCCGCCCTGAAGAACCGGTCTTCCGCCTGACCCCGGCGCCGCTCAAGGCTCGCCTGCTCGAGGCCATGGGTTTCCGCTCGGTGATCGAATATCCCTTCACCCGCGAGTTCGCGACCCGCTCGGCGGAAGAGTTCATCCAGACCATTCTCGTGGATTGGCTGGCAGCCAGCGCCGTCGTCACCGGCTTCGACTTTCATTTCGGCAAGGACAGGAAAGGTGGTCCGGCCTTTCTGATGGCATCGGGCGCCAAGCACGGTTTTAACGTGCAACTGGTCGATGCCTTCCGAGACGAAAATGCGGAGGTGATCTCGTCGAGCCGCATCCGTGACCTGCTGGCGGAAGGCGATGTCTCCGCCGCGGCCGGCCTGCTCGGTTATCGCTATACGCTTGAGGCGGAGGTGATCGGCGGCGAAAAGCTCGGCCGCCAGCTCGGTTTCCCGACCGCCAACATGCAGCTGCCGCCGGAGGCCGTACTCAAGGCCGGCATCTACGCCGTGCGCTTCCGCCGCCCTGACGGCACACTTTTCGACGGTGTCGCCAGCTACGGCCGCCGCCCGACGGTGACCGAAAACGGTGCGCCCCTGCTCGAAACCTACCTCTTCGATTTCTCCGGCAGCCTCTACGGCGAAACCTGTTCCGTCTCCTTCTTCGGCCACCTGCGCGACGAACTGAAGTTCGACGGGCTGGATGCCCTGGTCGCCCAGATCAAGCGCGACGAGGAAGAGGCGCGGGCGCTGCTGTCCGGCGTCAGGCCGCTGGGCGAAGTGGACGCCAAGATCGCGTTTTGAGGGGTTAGCGGCGGCTCAGCGGAAACCGCTCGGGGTCGTCCTGCCAGGGATCGAAGATTGCCGCGCCCGACGCGCGGGTGTCTTTCACGTTGCGGGTGGCGAGATAGAGATTATGCTCGATCGCCGTCGCGGCAAACAGCGTATCGATCACCGGCGGCGCATGGCTGGTCGCCAGCTTCACCCTTCCGGATATAGCGCCCCACCGCCTGACGATCGCGTCGCTGACGGAAAGGGTCCGGCCGGCAAACCTGTCTTCGAGCGCATCACGGGCCGCGGCATAACGGTAGCGGTTTTCGTCATCCGTCGGCAGGTTCTCGATGCCCTTGTCGTATTCCGCCAAGGTCAGGATGCTGATGAGGAAACGGTTTTCATCTTGCCCGGCGGCCCACCGTTTGACGGAGGGTGCTCCGTTCGGATTGATCAGCGCGGCGATGACATTGGTATCCAGCAGCCAGCCGATCACAGCTCGATATCCCGGCCGCGATCCGCTGCCCGCTCCAGTTCCAGCGTGTCCAGCCCCAGGCCTTCCATGAATTCCACGAAGGATTTCTCAGGTTCGGCTCTGGTCAGCTTCTCCAGCTCCTCAGTGCTGATCACGACGACGCTGTCGCGACCCCGCACGGTCACGCGCTGGGGGCCTTCGCTATGCGCGCGCCTCACCACTTCGCTGAAGCGTGCCTTGGCATCCTCCAGCTTCCAGCTATTGTCGTGAGTGGTGGGCTTGCCCGGCATGAAAACCTCCGACTGGTCAGCTAGTCAGATATAGTCTCCGCGAGTTTGAAAGTCTAGGACGGGCATCTCGGTTTTGCCCCTTCCTTTCCGCCGCAAAAACCCTTAAGAACCGCCACCATGAAAAAATTTCGGCTGGCCCAGATCATTCGAATTATAGGCCCGGCCTTCCGCGCGCTGTAAGAGCGGCCGGAGGGTCCGGGTTTTTGGCGCTTCATGAGCGCCTTCCGCCAGCGAATTTTCATCGAGATGCGCCCCGTCGCGGCGCCAGGACGATTGCTTCCATGACCGATACCGCCGAAAAGCTCGACTATTCGAAGACCCTCTATCTGCCCGAAACCGATTTCCCGATGCGCGCCGGCCTGCCGCAGAAGGAACCGGAACTGGTTGCCCGCTGGCAGCAGATGGACCTCTACAAGCAGCTCCGCGCCTCCGCCGCGGGCCGGACAAAATTCGTGCTGCATGACGGCCCGCCCTATGCCAACGGCAACATCCACATCGGCCACGCGCTGAACAAGATCCTGAAGGACGTCATCACCCGCTCGTTCCAGATGCGTGGTTATGACTCGAACTATGTTCCGGGCTGGGATTGCCACGGCCTTCCGATCGAATGGAAGATCGAGGAAGCCTATCGCGCCAAGGGCAAGAACAAGGACGAAGTTCCGATCAACGAATTCCGCCAAGAATGCCGCGAGTTCGCCGCCGGCTGGATCAAGGTCCAGGGTGAAGAATTCAAGCGCCTCGGCATCGTCGGCGATTTCGAAAACCCATACCTGACGATGAATTTTCATGCGGAATCGCGCATCGCCGGCGAACTGCTGAAGATCGCCAAGAGCGGCCAGCTTTATCGCGGCTCGAAGCCGATCATGTGGTCGGTCGTCGAACGCACCGCGCTGGCCGAGGCCGAGGTCGAGTACCACGACTACGAGAGCGATACGATCTGGGTGAAGTTCCCGGTCAAGGCGGCATCGGCACCGACTTGGGTTTCATTTGACACAAATGAGGCCGGGCAGCCGCTTTCGCTGAGAGCCGATGAAAGCTCTGATGTAGCAAAACGTTCCTTGGACTTGCAGGACGCTTTCGTTGTCATCTGGACCACCACGCCCTGGACCATCCCCGGTAACCGGGCGATCTCCTATTCGCCAAAGATCTCCTATGGCCTCTACGAGGTGACCGAGGCGGCCAATGATTTCGGTCCGCGTCCGGGCGAAAAGCTGATCTTTGCTGACAAGCTGGCGGAAGAGAGCTTCGCCAAGGCAAAGCTCCAGTACAAGCGTCTGCGCGATATCTCCGCCGACGAGATGGCGGCGATCACCTGCGCCCATCCCTTCAAGGGCCTCGGTGGCGGCTACGGCTTCGCTGTCCCCCTCCTCGCCGGCGATCACGTCACCGACGATGCGGGCACCGGTTTCGTCCACACCGCCCCCGGCCATGGCCGCGAGGACTTTGACGCCTGGACATCGGTCGTCCGCGAACTCGAAGCCCGCGGCATCTCGTCGAAGATCCCCTTCACGGTCGATGACGGTGGTTTCTACACGGCCGACGCACCCGGTTTCGAGGGCGCCCGCGTCATGGACGACAACGGCAAGAAGGGCGATGCCAACGACCGCGTCATCAAGGCACTGATCGAGCGCAACGCGCTGTTTGCCCGCGGCCGGATGAAGCACCAGTATCCGCATTCGTGGCGTTCGAAGAAGCCGATCATCTTCCGCAACACGCCGCAGTGGTTCGTCTACATGGACAAGGACCTTGCCGACGGCACGACGCTGCGCTCGCGGGCGCTGAAAGCGATCGACGACACGCGTTTCGTGCCATCAGCCGGCCAGAACCGCCTGCGCGCCATGATCGAACAGCGCCCGGACTGGGTACTTTCGCGTCAGCGCGCCTGGGGCGTCCCGATCTGCGTCTTTGTCGACGAGCAGGGCGAAATCCTCCAGGACGAAGCCGTCAACCAGCGCATCCTCGAAGCCTTCGATCTCGAAGGTGCCGACGCCTGGTTTGCCGAAGGAGCGCGCGAGCGCTTCCTTGGGTCGCGCGCCAACGAAGGCTGGACCCAGGTTATGGACATCCTCGATGTCTGGTTCGACTCGGGCTCGACGCACACGTTCACGCTGGAAGACCGCCCGGACCTGAAGTGGCCGGCCGACGTCTATCTGGAAGGATCGGACCAGCATCGCGGCTGGTTCCATTCTTCGCTGCTGGAATCCGCCGCCACCCGCGGCCGCGCACCTTATGACACGGTCGTCACCCATGGCTTCACCATGGATGAGAAGGGCCAGAAGATGTCGAAGTCGCTCGGCAATGTCGTGGCCCCGCAGGACGTCATGAAGGATGCCGGCGCCGATATCCTGCGCCTCTGGGTGATGACGACGGACTATTGGGAAGACCAGCGCCTCGGCAAGACGATCATCCAGACCAATGTCGACGCGTATCGCAAGCTGCGCAACACGATCCGCTGGATGCTCGGCACGCTCGCCCATGACGAGGGCGAGGAGATCGCCTATGCCGATCTGCCGGAACTTGAAAAGCTGATGCTGCATCGCCTCGCCGAACTCGATAAGCTCGTGCGCGAAGGTTATGACGCTTTCGAGTTCAAGAAGATCGCCCGTGCGCTGATCGACTTTTCCAATATCGAACTGTCGGCCTTCTACTTCGACATCCGCAAGGATGCGCTTTATTGCGACGCCCCGTCGTCACTGCGCCGTCGCGCGGCTCTCGCCGTCATCCGCAAGATCTTCGACTGCACGGTGACCTGGCTTGCGCCCATGCTGCCGTTCACCACCGAGGAATCGTGGCTGTCGCGCAACCCGAACGCCGTTTCGATCCATCTCGAACAGTTCCCGACGGTCCCGACCGAATGGAAAAACGAGGCGGTCGCCGAGAAGTGGGCGCAGATCCGCAAGGTGCGCTCGGTTGTCACAGGCGCGCTCGAAATCGAGCGCAAGGACAAGCGGATCGGTTCTTCGCTGGAGGCCGCACCGGTCGTTTATGTCAACGATCCGGAGCTGATGAAGGCGCTGGAAGGCCAGGAGTTCGAAGAGACCTGCATCACGTCGGGCATCGCGATCGTTGCGGGCGAGGGGCCGGAAAACGCCTTCCGTCTGCCGGAAGTGCAGGGCGTCGCGGTCGATCCGAAACTTGCCGAAGGCACCAAATGTGCCCGCTCGTGGCGGGTGACGACCGATGTCGGCTCCGATCCGGCCTATCCGGATGTATCGGCGCGCGACGCTGCCGCATTGCGCGAACTCGCTGCACTTGGCCGGCTTTGACGGCTTGAAATCACCGGATGATTGCGCTTTGGGCAATCATCCGGTAAAACCGCCTGAAATTGGCCGGATTTTCCGGCCATCAGGCGTTTGATTGTGTCTGAGGCGTCAGGACGGGCGCCGCTGGAAGGGTTTTGATGAAAGCGACATATGCGTTTCGTGTCGGCATGGGCTTGGCCGGTATCCTCGCCTCGACATTGACCCTTTCGGGCTGCATCGGCGGCCCGACCTACGGCACTGACAAGACCGCCATGGAACAGTTGACCGACGATCTTGGTCAGTCCGTCTCGCTGGGTGGCAAGAATACCGAAGCGAAAGCCGGCCTGAAATACAACCCGCGTCCTTCGCTGGTTGTCGCCAAGGGACAGGAGCAGGCACTGCCGGCGCCGCAGCAGTCGCTGGCGAACCGCGAGAGCAACCCCAACTGGGTCGAATCTCCGGAAGAAACCCGCAAGCGTCTGCGTGCCGAGGCGGCGGCGCACGAGAATGATCCCAACTATCGCTCACCACTGTTGGCGGGCAATGGCCAGGCCGGCCAGATGACCGAGACGGAAAAGTGGGAAGCCTTCCGCAAGGCCAAGGAAAACGCCGAGACCGTCAGCGTTACCGGACGCCGCCGTTCGCTTGCCGAGCCGCCGGCGGAATTCCGCTCGGCGGATGCGGCTGCTCTGTCGGATGTCGGCGAGCCCGAAAGCCAGAAGGAAAAGCGCCGCAAGGCTCAAGCCGCGGAGGCGAAGAAGGGCAGCGACTGGTGGAAGCTCTTCTAAGCCCGCTTTAGCTCTCTCTTTTCGATCTGAAGAAGCCGGTGAGCAGGATCGCGGCTTCGCTTTCGCCGAGGCCGGAATAGACTTCCGGCGCATGATGGCAGGTCGGCTGGGCGAAGAAGCGCACGCCGTTGTCCACCGCTCCGCCTTTCGGGTCTTCCGCGCCGTAATAGAGCCGCCGGATGCGCGCAAACGAGATCGCTGCCGCGCACATGGTGCAGGGTTCGAGCGTCACGTAGAGGTCGGCACCTGATAGCCGCTCCTGTCCAAGCGCGGCCGCGGCATCCCGGATGACGGCGATCTCGGCATGGGCGGTAACGTCGTTTTCGGCGCGGGTCCGGTTTCCGGAGCGGGCGACGATAACGCCGTCGATGACCAGAACGGCGCCGATCGGAACCTCGCCGCGGGCGGCCGCGTCTTTGGCTTCCGCAAGGGCAGCATTCATGAACCCATCGGTATTAGGCATTTCGGCGATTTCCTCTTAACCCGGATCGCGCGAACTGGTAGGAAGCATCCAACTGGACGCCCGGCTGTGGGCACGAATCCATCTCAGTCAACACGAACAAGAATGTCCGGATCGCTCCGTAGACATCACGCTTCAGGCAAACAACAAATGAATTCCAAAGACAAGCCGAAGCGCGGCGAAGGCAAGACTTTCGTTCGCGAAACCAAACCGAGAGCTGCTCCGAAGGCCGGCGCTGCAGGCAAGGCGGGTTTCTCCGCCAAGGAAGGCCTCGGCCCCAGGAAGAGTTCGGCGGCCAAGGCCGGCGCTGAAAAGGCGGCAAAGCCCCTTCGCAAGCTGCCGCCAGCACCGGAAACCATGGAGGCCGAGGGCAAGCCCGAGCGCATCTCCAAGATCCTCGCCCGTGTCGGCGTCGCGTCGCGCCGCGATATCGAGCGGATGATCATGGAAGGTCGCGTCAGCCTGAACGGCAAGGTTCTCGATACGCCGGTCGTCAACGTGACGCTCGCCGACAGAATAGAAGTGGATGGCATGCCGATCCGCGGCATCGAGCGCACCCGTCTCTGGCTTTACCACAAGCCTGCCGGCCTGGTGACCACCAATTCCGATCCGGAAGGCCGCGCGACCGTCTTCGACAACCTGCCCGAAGGCCTGCCGCGGGTGCTCTCCATCGGCCGCCTCGACATCAATACCGAAGGCCTGCTGCTGCTGACCAACGATGGCGGCCTGTCACGCGTGCTGGAACTGCCGACCACCGGCTGGCTGCGCCGCTACCGCGTGCGTGCCCATGGCGAGATCAAGCAGGAGGAGTTGGACAAGCTGAAGGAGGGCATCGCCGTCGAAGGCGTGCTCTACGGCTCGATCGACGCAACGCTCGACCGCAGCCAGGGCAGCAATGTCTGGATCACCATGGGCCTTCGCGAAGGCAAGAACCGCGAGATCAAGAACGTGCTTGGCGCGCTCGGCCTCGAAGTCAACCGCCTGATCCGCATTTCCTACGGACCTTTCCAGCTCGGAGACCTGCCGGAGGGCCAGGTGGTGGAAGTGCGCGGCCGCATGCTGCGGGACCAGCTTGGGCCCCGCCTGATCGAGGAATCGAAGGCGAATTTCGACGCGCCGATCTATACCGAGACCGCCGCTGACGACGAAGAGAAACCCGTCCGCGCCGAGCGTTCGGAATGGACTGCAAGGCCGGAGCGGACCGAACGTCCGCGCGCCGGCAAGCCGGAGGATCGGCGCGAAAAGCCGGTCGGCCGCCTCGACACCCAGCGCGACGACCGCAAGTTCGCCGACAAGCCGCGCGGTGCCAAGCCGTTCGGCAATCGCACTGAAGACGAGGACGACCGTCCGAAGAAGCGTCCGCCGATGGGCACCAGCCGCACCGCCAATGTCTGGATGGCGCCCGGCGCCCGTCCGACCACCGAAAGCAAGACGCGCAAATCCTCCGCCCGTGCCGAGGCCGAGCAGCTTTTCAAGAAGCCCACGCCGCAGAACGACCGGCCGGTCATCGTCAATCGAGCTGAAGAAGACCACGACTGGATCCGCGCCGACGGGCCTGACAAGCCGGAAAAGGCCGATTTCGGCCGCAAGAAGGCCTTTCACGATCGGCCGGATCGTGGCGAGCGTTCTTTCGGTGACAAGCCGAGGGGCGAACGTTCCTTCGGCGACAAACCCCGTGGCGACCGCAAGCCGCGCGAAGGCGGCGACCGTCCGCGCACCAAATCCTTCTCGGGCGACGCCCGCTCG
>NZ_JALBGW010000105.1:0-16487 GCF_023006485.1 Neorhizobium sp. BETTINA12A | reverse complement strand
AAACTAAAACTCGTCGAACGCGACCGCGCCGCCGATGACGGCCGCGTCTCCGAACTGCGGCTCACCAAGGCCGGGCTGGACGCCGCCGCACTGGTGGAAACCTCGCTGCCGCAGCACGAGGCCGACCTGCTGCGGTTTTTGTCCGTCGAGGAGCGGCAAGCGTTTCTGGAACTGCTCGACAAGGCGATTGCCGGCGCTGAGGCGGCGATCGAGGGGCAGGAGAACGTGGAGTAGCGGGACTCGATACGGCGGCCCTAAGCTGCCCTCGTTCTCCTTTCCTTTATGGAGAGCCATCCCAACCTCTCCGCAGCTATCCAACCTCTCCGTCGTCATCCTCGAGCTCGACCCGAGGATCCATCCACGCGAAGTCCTTCACGTGAAATGAGCCCTTCGCCGCAGACGCGGCGCTGAATCCTCGGGTCGAGCCCGAGGATGACGGCGTGGTTGGGCAGCCGCCACCGATTTTGAACCAGCGCATAACCCAACGCCATTTCCCAATTGCCACATAACAGGCAGCCTGATACGTTCCGAACATCTGGGAGGAGCTAGATCATGCGGTCATGGCAGGTATTTGAAGCATCGGAAGTGCTCCGGGAGGTCGAGGAGGCGAACCCGCAGCCGGTGGGCTCGGAAGTCGTCGTTTCGGTATCCCATTGCGGGCTTTGCCATTCGGACCTGACCCTGTGGAAGGGCATTTTCGACATGGGCGACAAACAGGTGTCGATCGACAGTATCGGGATGAAGCGCCCGCTCACCCTCGGCCACGAAATCCTCGGCACCGTCACCGCCATCGGCCCCGATGCGACGGACGTGAAGGTCGGCGATGTCAGGCTCGTTTATCCGTGGCTCGGCTGCGGCGAATGCGAAACCTGCCGTGCAGGACAAGAGAACCTCTGCATGCAGGGCCGGCCGCTCGGCATGCGCAGGCCCGGCGGTTTCGGCAGCCATGTGGTGGTGCCACATAGCCGCTATCTGATCGATACCGGAGATCTCGACCCGGCGCTTGCGGCCACCTATGCCTGCTCCGGCCTTACCGCCTATTCCGCCATCCGCAAGGCAATGCCGGTTCGCCCAGACGAGGCGATCGTCGTGGTCGGCGCGGGCGGGCTCGGCCTCAGCGGCATCGTCATCCTCAAGGCGCTCGGGCACCAGAACATCGTCGTGGTCGACGTTTCCGAAGAGAAGCTGAAGATCGCCTCGGATGCCGGCGCCCACAAAACCGTGCTTTCGACCGGCGACGACGTGACGGAGAAGATCGTCGACGCAGTGGGCCGGCCGGTGCGCACCATCATCGATTTCGTCAACAACAGCCAGACGGCCGCCTTTTGTTTCCCGGCGCTGGCGCGCGGCGGCCGCATCATCATGGTCGGCATGTTCGGCGGCCAGTTGACCATCCCGACCATGCGCATGGCGCAAGGGGGCCTGAGCCTGATCGGCAGCATCACCGGTTCGCTGCAGGAATTGCAGGATCTGGTGGAGCTCGCCAAAAGCGGAAGGCTCGACGCCATCCCCTACGAGGCCGTCCCGAAATCATCGATCAACGACGCGATGAGCCGGCTCTCCAAGGGCGCGGTCAAGGGCCGCATCGTTCTGGAGGAGGAACCGGCGTGAGTGCGCAGCAAGGCGAAATGACCGAAGCCCCGATGATCGAGGTCTGGCGCGGCAGCGTTCGCCAATGGGAGGTGGACGAAAACGCGCACTGGAACACCCAGTATTACGTCGCCCGTGCCAATGAGGGCGTGGCGGTTCTGTTCGGCCTCAACGGCCTGACAGGTCTGTTTTCGCCCAAGTCTCCAACGACGATCACCTATAACGAACATCATATCCGTTTCCATCGCGAAGCGCATGCCGGCACGTCGCTGCATATGACAGGCGGTTTCCTCGAGATCGGCGAGACGACGGCGTTTGCGGTGCTGATGCTTTACAACAGCCATTCCGGCCAGCTGGCCGCGAGCTTCAGGGTCCGGCTGACCCATGTGGATACGGCCGACCTCAAGACGCGCCTCCCCTGGCCAGTGGCCTTCCGCGAAAAGGCTTCAGCCTCGCTGGTCGACGCTCCCAGAGAGGCACTCGCCCGCGGCACCGGCAATGAGCCGGTGACGATCAGCGCCTCACGCGACCGGGCAATCACGCTCGGCCTGAAACGCACCGCGATGAGCCTGATCGAGCCGGAGGCCTGCGACGCATTCCACCGCCTCGGCCCCCAGAAATTCATCGGCGCGGTCGGCGGCGGGGTGAAACAGCTCACCGGCCCGATCCGCGAAATCGTCAGCAAGCACGCCGAAACGCCGCCCGGCAAGGTCGGCGGCGCGGTGCTGGAATTCCGCATCCTTTATGGCGAAACGCCGCGTCTCGGCGACTGTTTCGAGATCTGGGGCGGGTTGCAGAAGACCGACCAGCGCGTCATGTCGCTGATCTTCTGGATGGTCGATCCCTTCACCGGCCGGGTATTCGGCACGATGCAATCGGTCGCTGTCGTGTTCGATCTCGATGCACGGGCGATCGTGCAAATCTCGCCGGCGGCCACGGAGGCGCTGGCTCCGCTGGTGACCGAAGGTCTGGCGCTTTAGGCGGCCGCTCTTGGGAACCGCGTAGACCCGAGGCAGTTCAGGCTCTCACCTCGAAGATCATGTTGAATGGAGTTTCGCTCGCCCGTCGGAAGTGCGAATAGCCGGCGTCGAGCACCACCTTGCGAAGCTTCATCTCCCCAGCCTGCGCTCCAAGGCCAAGGCCTACCTCCTGTGCCATGGAGGCGGGGGTGCAGATCATCGTCGAGGCGCCGTAATAAACGCGCCCGACCGGGTTGAGGTTGTCCTTCAGGCCGTCATGCGCGAAAGGTTCGACGATCATCCAGGTGCCACCCTTCGCCATCGTCTCGCGGATATGACGGCCCGCTCCGACCGGATCGCCCATATCGTGCAGGCAGTCGAACATGGCGACGAGATCGTAATTGCCGCCGGGGAATTCCTTCGCCGAAGCCTGGTGGAACGTCACCCGGTCGCCGACGCCAGCCTCCTGCGCCGCACGCTTTGCGCGTTCAATGGAGGGGGCATGGTAGTCGAACCCGTGAAAATGCGACTTCGGAAAGGCCTTGGCCATGAGGATCGTCGAGGCGCCATGGCCACAGCCGACGTCGGCGACCTCCGCCCCTCGCTCCAGCTTTTCCCTGACGCCTTGAAGCGCCGGAATCCATTCGTCGACCAGGTGGCTGTTGTAGCCGGGCCGGAAGAAGCGCTCGGTGCCCCGGAAGAGGCAGGTGCTGTGTTCGTGCCAGCCGAGCCCGCGGCCGGTGCGAAAGGCTTCCTCCACCTTCGGTTCGTCCATCCACATCGACTGGACGATCTCGAAGGCGCCTCCGAAAAAGGCTGGGCTCTCCTCATTGGAAAAAACCATCGCCTGCTCGGGCGTCATTCCGAACTTGTTCGACTTTTCATCGAACATGACGTAGTCGGCCGCAGCCATGGCAGCGAGCCATTCACGCACATTGCGCTCGGTCAGCCCCGTCGTTTCCGCTATTTCCATCGAGGATCGCAGCCGCCCGTCCATCATTGCCCGGAACAGGCCAAGATGGTCGCCGAGCACGACGAGAACACCGGACACGCCAGCGCCGAGATCGCCCACCAGCCGACCGACAAGTGCATCGAGTTTCTGCATATCAGGTTCCTGCATGGCACCCTCCATAGATACCGTCAGCCCCCAGCCCAATGGGTTTTACCCAAAGCGATCCTACGCCGGGTCCGCACCCGGTCAATGAAGCATTCGGACTAGGTGGCCGATCAGAAGGCTTAACTCCCCGAGGCATGACAGCATTATTCCGCATCCCTTCTCCCCAACGGGAGAAGGTGCCGGCATGTGGATGAAAGGGATCCTGGCTACGGATCTATGTCAGCGGAACTTTTCCGCCGTCGCAACGCAGTTGATCAGTGCGGCCAGTTCCTTGCGGGAGGCGAAGGAGGTTTCCGGGCTCATCGAGAGAAAGGCCTTGATACCGCGAACGGTCGGCACCGAGTTCTTCTCGAGCTGGCCGACGATGCGTTCGACTTCTGCGTCGATGCCGGCATCGGCGACCGTGATGCCGACGATGCCGAGCATCTTGGCTTCGGTCGCGGGGATCACGTCGCGGGTGAAGACCATACGGGCGAGCGTGGCGCGGGAAACCCGGTCGGCGAGCGCGTTCAAGACGAGGGTGGGCGCGATGTCGTGGTTCATTTCCGGCACCTGGAAACTGGCGCTTTCGGCAGCGATCGCCACGTCCGCGAGAGCCGCGATGGCGCAGCCGACGCCGGCGGCCCTGCCGCGGATGGCGGTGATGAACGGAACCGGGATTTCGCGCAGCACTTCATAAAAATCGAGGACCGGATCGGAGATCGCGGTGCGCAGGTCGAGCGCGGTGGCACGAGAACCCGCAGCCGGCATGGCGGCGCTGCGGCCGGTGCAGAAATCGCCGCCCTTGGCGTTCATCAGCACGACGCGGGTTTCCGGCGACAGGGATTTCAGCGTAGCGGTGATGGCCTGCGCCATCTCGGGCGTCAGCGCATTGCCCTTGTCGGGACGGTTGAGAGTGATCTCGAGGACGTTCCCCCGGATATTGATCAGGACGTCGGACAATGTTTTCTCCTCACGCTTCTTGTTTGGCTTTTGCCGCCCGGATCGCTCCCCAGATACGGGAGGGCGTTGCCGGCATTTCGATATGGGTGACGCCGAGATCGGCGAGCGCATCGGTGATGGAGTTGATCGTCACGCCGAGCGACGGTGTCGTACCACCCTCGCCGCCCGGACGGAAACCGAGCGGATGGCTTTTGGCCGGCACTTCGCTGATATGGGTGTCGAAGCTCGGGAAATCGGAAGCACGTGCCACCTGATAGTCCATGAAGGTGGCCGACAGATTCTGGCCGGTCTCCTGGTCGTAATGCGACCATTCGAAAAGTGCCTGGCCGACACCCTGGACGATGCCGCCATGGGTCTGGCCATCGACGATCATCGGGTTCAGCGCCTTGCCGACATCGTCGACGGTCGAATAACGCGGAATATGGAAGAACCCGGTTTCCGGGTCGATCTCGATTTCGCAGACCGCAGCGCCGTAGGGATAGGCAAGCCCATGGGTGGTCTCGTCGGAAATCGCCGCAAGCGTGCCCCGCAGCTCGTCCGGCAGGCCGAGATCGTTTTCCGCAGCCTGGGCCGCCTCGAACAGGCTGACGACGCCGTTCGATCCGCGGGCGCGAAAATGGCCGTCGGTGAAGTCGATCTCTTCCGGCGCGACGTTCAGCATGAAGGCGGCGATCCTGCGGCCGCGCTCGATGATCTCGGCAGTCGCCTTGTGCATGACGATGCTCGCAAAGCGCAGCGAGCGTCCGGAATGCGAACCGCCGCCGGCCGAGACGAAATCCGTATCGCTGGCGCGGATCTGCACGACCTCGTGGGAAATGCCGAGGAAGGAGCCGACGAGCTGGGCGAATGCCGTTTCATGCCCCTGCCCGGTGTTCTGGGTGCCGATCACGACGTCAACGATGCCGGCGGTCGGATCGATGGTGATTTCGGCGCGCTCGCGCGGCACGCCGCTGGTGCCCTCGATATAGTTGGAAAGGCCGATGCCGCGATACATGCCGCGTTTGCGGGCTTCAGTGCGGCGCGCCTCGAAACCCTTCCAGTCGGCCATCTCGAGCACCTTGTCCATACAACCGATATAGTCGCCATTGTCGTAAATGACGCCCATCGGGTTGGAATAGGGAGAGGCCTCTTCCGGGATCATGTTGATGCGCCGTAGCTCCACCCGGTCGAAACCGAACTTGCGGGCGGCAAGGTCGATCATCCGCTCGATGATGTACATGGCTTCGGGGCGGCCGGCGCTGCGATAGGGGATGGTTGGCACGGTATTCGACATCGCCGCGCGGAATTCCACATGCGCGACCGGCACCCGGTAAAGGCTAGTCATCAGCTGGATGCCCTTGTTGAGGGGCGTGTAGGACACCGTATGGGCGCCGATATTGCTGGTATTGACCGAATGGAACGCGAGGAACCTACCGTTTTCGTCGAGCGCAAGCCTGGCCTTCACATGCAGGTCGCGGCCCTGGAAGTCCGACAGGAATGCCTCGATGCGCTCCGCCTGGTGCTTGACCGGCCGACCGGTGAGCTTGGCGGCGTAAGGCAACAGCACGAATTCCGGATAGGTGGCGTTGCGGGTGCCGAAATTGCCGCCGACATCGCGGGGCGCAACGACGCGGACGAAGGCCATGTCGACGCCGAGAGACGCAGCAATCTGCTCGCGCATCATCACGACGCCATGACCGCCGGAGGCGTGGATGGTGAATTTGCCGGTCTCCGGGTCGTATTCGGCGGAGGAGGAACGCGGCTCCATGTGGACGCCGGTGACGCGCTGCGCCCAGCTGGTAAATTCGAGGACATGAGCGGCCTTGGCGAATGCCTCTGCGGTGCCGGCCCTGTCGCCGACTTCGCCGTCCATCGCCTTGTTGCCCGGAACGTTGTCCCAGAGCTGCGGTGCGCCTTCTTCCAGCGCGTCGACGCCGCGCACGACCGCGGGCAGTTCCTCCCAGTCGATCTCGATTGCCTCGGCGGCATCCTTGGCGAGATTGGTGCTCTCGGCGATCACCATGGCCACCGCCTCGCCGACGAAACGGGCACGGTCGGTCGGCAGCGCCTGGTGATGGGTGCGGGCGCGCTCGGTGCCGTCGTAGTTCTTGATGCGGATGTCGGAGCCGAACTGCGAACTGCCGATTGCATGCGGGATCGGCGCAATGCCGGCCGCTACGATATCCTCGCCGGTCAGGACGGCGAGCACGCCCGGCATGTCGCGGGCAGCCGACGTGTCGATGCCGCGGATGAGTGCATGGGCATGCGGCGAACGCACGAAGGCGGCATAGGCCGTGTTTTCGAATTTGAGGTCGTCGGCATACTGGCCCTTGCCGGTGATCAACCGGTTATCTTCCTTGCGCCTGACGTCTTCACCGATCATGCCATTCCTCCCATTCACATCGTCCCACATATCCCGGACGATGGCATTCCGCATGCGGCTCTTGGGCCTTCCTGAAGCGAAACGCAAATCAATTCATAATAGACACATTATATCCGTCAATGTTGAAAATTACAGCTTGCGAAAATTGGCCTATAAAGCCTTTCTCTTTCGACGACAGCCGAGCGCCCACCGGAATGAGGGAAAACGCAATGTCCCTACAAGAAAAAAGGCCCAGACCGAGGTCTGGGCCAAGCTTCCCCTGGGAAGGGTATCGCCTCAGGCGGCCTCCGGTCCCTGGTTGAGCACGTAGCCGGGGCCACGCTTCAGGAAGTCGGTCCAGAGCCGCAGTGTACGTTCCGGCTGGTCGACCTCGATCGAATGGGCGGCGTCGAAGATGAAAGCGCGTTGCGACGTCGGGATGTTGCGCTTCAGGTGTGCGCCGGCCTCCGCCGGCACGACCTTGTCTTCAGTGCCGAGCAGGATCAGCGTCACCGCCTCGATCGAGGGCAGGCGCTCACCAAGTGCCTCGTCAACGTGAATGTCATTCGCGAGGCGCTCGTAGGTTTTGCCGTTGTTGGCCATGACATCCGGCGACTTCGGCGTCGACTTGATCTTCTGCGGATGCGCATAGAGCGCCTTGAAGCGCGCGTCCGGATCGGCGGGGAGCCCGCCCTTGCCTTCGAAGCGGAACCCGGCCGGGACGCCGAGGATCAGGTGGTCGACCATTTTCGGGTGCTCGGCGGCAAGCCACAAAGCCGACCAGCTGCCGAAGGAGGAACCGATCACGTCGAACCGCGGGCCGACCAGCTTTTCGGCGAATTCGGCGACCATGGCCACCCAGTCCCGCACCGTCTTCAGGTTTTCGTTGCCCTCGGTGCCGTCGAAGCCCGGGCAGACCGGCGCATAGACCGTGTGGTTGCCGGTCAGCGCCTTCAGCGGCTCGGTCAGCATCACGCCGCCGGCGGCATGCAGGTAGACAACCGGCTGCCCCGTGCCGCCGACATGATAGGAGAGCCTGCCGCAGGAAAGCTCGATCGTCTTCAATTCAAAGCTCATGGATCAAACTCCTCTTACAGACCAGCAACTTCGGGGGCAACGCGGTCGCGGAACAGTTCCATGCCGCGGCGAACGACGCTGCCCGGCATGTTGCCGACCTTGATCGTCAGGTTCAGCAGGCCGCAATCGAGTTCCCGGCGCAGGCGCTTGATCTGCCTGATGACCGATTGGGGGCTGCCGCAGATGATCGAACCGGCTTCGATCTGTTCTTCCACCGTGCGGCCGCGCAGCGTTGCGAGGCGCTTCTGGAAGTTTTCGCCGGCGTCGGCCTCGGTATAGTAGCGGCTCTGCCCGAGCACGAGCTGCTGGGCGGAGCGCTGCGGGCGCATCAGCGTCTGGTGGAAATAGGTCTGGGCGGCGGCCATGTGGTGCCTGGCCTCCTCGTCCGTATCGGCAATGCAGATCTGCTGGCCGACCAGGATATCGTCCGGCGTCGGTTCCCAGCCATAGGAACGGGCGGTCTTCTTGAAATTCTCGACGGCAGCCTTGGCGATCGACAGGTCCTGGATCAGCGTGATGCCCATGATGGCGCGCATCTTGGCGACGAATTCGGCCGATTCCGCGTTGCTGGCGGACATCAGGATGCGCGGATGCGGCTTCTGGATCGGCTTCGGCCAGATCGAGATAGCCGGGAACTGATAGTGCTCGCCTTCCCAGCCGAAGGGCTCGTCCTCGGTCCAGCACTTGATGATCAGCTCGGTCGCTTCGCGCAACCGGCTGCGGGATTCGCTCGGGGGGATGTTGTAGGCGATGTATTCGTGCGGGATGCCGCGCAGGAAGCCGGCGACGAGGCGGCCGCCCGACATCACGTCGATCATCGCATATTCTTCAGCGACGCGGACCGGGTTCAGGAGCGGCAGCAGGTTGCCGACGATGGCGATCTTCGCCTTGGACGTCTGGCGGGCGAGCGCGCCGGCGATCAGGTTCGGGTTGGACATCAGGCCGTAGGGGCTGAAATGGTGCTCGTTGCAGCCCACCCAGTCGAAACCGTAATTCTCGGCATCGACCATCTCGTCGATATATTCGTTGTAGAGCGCCTGGATTCGGGTGCTGTCGATCCCGTGGGTACTGACCGGCCATTCATGCGGCAGCTTGTCGTAATCGGGATAAGGCATCAGGTGGAAGAAATTGAACTTCATGGAAAGCTCCGCTGGGACCGCGGCCGGCTGAGGACAACGGATCCGACGATGGGGATTGAAAATTGGATCAGTTGCTGGCGACGAGGCGCGGCACGGCGTCTCCGACGCGGCTTGCCATCATCATTTCGGCAAAGCCGACGACCTGCGAGGCGACGATTTCGAGCGGCTGGGCGACCTCGCGGCGGGCCGGACGGCCGTCGACGAAAGGTTTCTCGTTGGACTTGATGGTCGCCGCGTAAGGGGTCGGCCAACCGCGCAGCGCATGCACGATCGAGCGCAGCCCGATCAGCGTCGAGCCGAGCGCCTGGTCGCCGGCGGCGCAGATAATGCAGCCGACGGCGCGGCCCTCGAAATAGGAGCGGGCGTCCTCGCGCATATCTTCCGTATAGTCGATGACGTTCTTGATCATGCCGGACATGCCGCCGTGATAGCTCGGCGTTGCGATGACGATGCCGTCGGCGCGACGAAGGGACTGAAGAAGATTAAGGGCGGCCGGCGTGCGGTCCGTCACGCCCGGATCGAAGAGCGGCAGTTCGAGCGCCGTGCCGCAGATGAGGTCGGTTTCCGCGCCGGCCTTTTCGGCCGCGGCAAGGCAATGGCGCAGGGCGAGCTCGGAGCTCGAGCCGGGGCGCTGGGTTCCGCCGATACCGACGATAAAAGGTTTGCGGGCTTGAGTCATGGTGGTCTCCTCCCTCGGCCGTAGCCGATTGCCTTGTCAGGCCTCCTGAAGAAATATTTGTATACCTTTTATGCGGAAGTCAAGGCATAACCATCGTATAAGAGCTTGCCACGCTAGTCTGGTATACACTTTTTGACGATAGACGATTGTCATATTTTCCCGCATCATCATCACGACAAGGAAAAGGTGGCCGCTTGACCAAGGAGACAACCAGAGACGATGCCAAGGACGGGGCAACGCAGAGCGCTGTCGAAACTGCCTATCACCGTATCCGGCATCTGATCCTCACCGGCGAAATGCGCTCCGGCGACAAGCTGCTCGAAAACCAGCTTGCCGCCGCGATCGGGGTGTCCCGCACGCCGATCCGCGAGGCGTTGAACCGGCTGAGCGCTGAGGGCCTGGTGGTGCTGGAACGTTACCGGCGGGGGATCGTCGCGGATTTCTCGCTCGACGACGCGATCGAGATCTTTCGGCTGCGCGCCATTCTCGAAGGCCATGCGACCAGCCGCGCCGCCACACGCATTTCGGAAGCCGACCTGCAGCGGCTGCAGGAGCTGGAACGGGTGATGGAGGCCCAGTTCGAGGAACTCGGCTGGAACGAACACCTCGAAGGCTTCGACAGGCTCAACGCCGAATTCCACGCGGTGATCGCCGCCGCCGCCGAAAGCCCGCGGCTCGAAAAGATCCTCGCCTCTTCGCTGGAACTGCCGGCGTCGATCTTCAACCGCTATTCGGAGCCAGTCGAGGTGCGCACGCGCCGCACCCACGCCCAGCACCGGGAAATCCTCGCGGCGCTCAAGGCCCGCAACCCCGAATGGGCGCAGGCGGCGATGAACGCCCACCTCTTTTCGCTTTTGCCGTCTGCCTCCGGCTCGCTTGAGCATGAAGACGGGGCAAAATGAGTGCGCGGTAGTACCGCTCTCTTCGAAGCTCCCGCCGACTGGCCGTTGCCGACCTGCTACCGGTTGGTCGCCATCCACAGGACGTGGCGGCCGCCGCGCTTGCCATTGGCGCGCACAAAGATTTCCTCGGCGGCAAAACCCGCATCCCGCAGCCGGCGGGTAAAGGCGGCATCCGGCGCCGACGACCAGACAGCCAGGACGCCATTTTCGCGCAGTGCAGCCTTGGCGGCCCGGAGCCCGGCGTGATTATAAAGGCTGTCGTTGGAGGCCCGCGTCAGCCCGTCGGGGCCGTTGTCGACATCGAGCAGGATCGCATCGTAGGCGCCGTTGCGCGACCGGATCAGCGCCCCGACATCACCGACATGAATATCGACACGCGGATCATCGAGCGTGCCCTTGTGAAATTCCGCCATCGGCCCGCGCGCCCAGTCGACCACCGCCGGCACGAGTTCCGCAACGGTGACCCTGGCATCCTCCGGCAAAGCGCCCAGGGCTGCCCGCAGCGTGAACCCCATGCCGAGGCCGCCGATCAGCATCCGGGCATTCTTCCGCCCGGAAATCCGCTCGCAGGAGAGTGTCGCCAGCGCCTCTTCCGAACCACTCAGCCGGCTGTTCATCAACTCCGTCGAACCGAGCATGATCGAAAACTCGGCGCCGCGCTGCTTCAGGCGCAATTCGCCGCCTTCGCCGGGTATGGTTGCACGGTCGAGCTGGATCCAGGGAAGCATCGGCATGTCTCATTGTCTTGCGTGAGGCCTCCTAACACAGACCTCATGCGAAAAACACAGCTATGCATTCCGTCATCGTCGAATGGACAGCCAAAGGGAAATCGAGCCTATGGACACGTTGAAGGGAGGTCGTTCAGCCTCCGTCGCCCGGCTTCCAGCCGATCGGCGGAGGTGGAAATGTAAGTGCCTCGATCAGCACGGGGACGAACTTTTCAAGTTCGTCATCGGTAAGCTCCGGATAACCGTCTCCGTTCGGAAAATCATCCGAGCACGCGTCGTCGTTTTTTGGAATCATGTCTCGCCCCAGCCCGCGGCGAACATGCATGGAATTTGGCAAATAGCATCATCTTTTCGATGTCGTACTGCAAAAATAAAAAGGCCCGCGCCTTTTTCCCCCTGCGCGGGCCTCTCCTAAGCCGGTACCTCTTCTACGTTCGGCTTAGGATGCAGTCATTGTACTCCCGACTGCGAAGTCCTCAACTCGTCCAAAGGACCTAGCGCAAGGGGTATAGCCCCGAGGGGGTAGCGGCCGGCTTTTTTGGGGCGCCGGCCGCTGAGACCGCATCGACTGGGGGGTGACAATTGCGCGGTCCTACGCCTCAAATGACGGCATTCACAACCGCACATCAAGCTGAACCTTGGGTGATATGGCTACGCCCAAAGGCTTCATAGCGTTACCAAACTCATCAAATCGGCGCCCCCCTCAAGCCGCCGTCCTGGATGTCGCGTTGCGCAGATACGGCATGACCTCCCTGGAATAGATCTCCATGTTCTTACGGGTTAGCTCGGCCGGTAGGGTGCCGAACTGCAGGAGCGTCAAAAGATGACCGAAGCCGATCTGGGCCTGGTACTCTTCCAGCTTCTCCCGCACCGTCGCCGGGCTGCCGCAGATGAACTTGCCCTCTTCGATGACGCTGTCGATCGTCTGCTTCATCGCATGGCCGGCCTTGGCCGACATCGCCCCGACCATCGACTTTACCGAGGTGTAGCCCGGCGGCAGCAGCATCTCCATCGGCATGCGCAGGAACTTCTGCAGGAAGGCCTCGATATGCTCCTTGGCTTCGCGGCGGGCGATCTCGTCGGTCTCGGCGACATAAAGCGGCAGCGACCAGCCGAGCTGATCTTCGGTCGCCTCGTAGCCGTAGCCGGCCGCAACGTCCTTATACATCTTCATGTAGCGGGCGACGGTGGAGACCGAGGCGAAGGTCTGGAGATAGGTGTATTTGCGGTCCGGATGGGCCGCCCATTCGATCGTTTCGCTGGAACCCTGGCTCGGGATCCAGATCGGCGGATGCGGATTGTCCTGGTAGACCCGCGGCCAGACGTTCACGTATTCGAAATTGTAGTGCTTGCCTTCGAAGACGCTCGGGCCGGGTTGCGTCCAGGCCTGCAGGATCAGGTCATGGGCTTCCTGGAACCGCTCATGTGAAAAGGCCGGGTTGACGCCCCAGGAATGGTATTCGGCGCCGATGCCGCGCACCATGCCGGCGATCAGGCGGCCGCCGGTAATGTTGTCGACCATCGCGAATTCTTCCGCCACGGTCAGCGGGTTGTTGAGGAGCGGCAGCGCCCGGCCGAGAATGGCGATCTTGACGTTCTTGGTGCGGCGGGCGAGCGCCCCGGCCATGACGCCCGGGATCGGCATCAGGCCATAGGCGTTCGAATGGTGCTCGTTGACGCAGATGCCGTCGAAACCGAGCTGGTCGGCATATTCGAGCTCGTCCAGGTAACGATTGTAGAGCTGGTGGCCCTTCTTCGGATCGTAATAGGTGTTCGGCAGGGTGACCCAGGCGGAATTGTGCTTCTCGTCATAGGACAGATCGAGATCCGCATAGGGCATCAGGTGCATGAAGTAGAATTTCATCGCGTAACCTCCCCGATGAAGCCATTGACCAGTTCAACGAAACGGTCGGCCTTTTCGATCTGCGGCACATGTCCGCAATTCTCGACGATCTCGAGCCGCGAATTGGGAATGAGGTCGCGCCAGGCCGGAGCGTAACCGACCGGCATCGCCTTGTCGTCGTCGCCCCAGATGATCAGCGCCGGCACGGACACGCGATGCAGCCACTTGTGCAGGTGCGGATTGAGGAAGCGTGGCTCCCAGGCGAGCTTGGCCGACGTGAGCTTGTTCCTGAGAAGGATTTCCATCCCTTCCTTCGACGGCGGCGGGGCGGCCAGCATCGCTTCCGCAAACGCCTGGTCGTGGAAGAGGTTGCGGGCGGTCTCCTCCGGGTTCCACATGAAGACGTCGCCCTTGCGCACGCCCTTCACCCGGATACCGGCCGGCGCCACGACAGTCAGGGAGCCGAGTTTCGTCGCATTGCGGACGGCGATCTCCGCCGCCAGCCAACCGCCGATCGATTGGCCGACCAGGTTGACCTTCTCCAGGCCGAGATGGTCGAGGACATCCAGATAAAAGAAGGCAAGGTCGGAAATATTGTCCAGCCATTCCGGATCGTCGGAGGCGCCGAAACCGGGATGTTCCGGCACGATCACCTCATGGGTTTCGGAAAGCTGCTCCATGAAGGGCAGCCAGCGCGAGGCGCCGCTCGCACCGTGCAGGAAGAGCAGCGGAGCGCCCTTGCCTCCCCGCATCAGCCGGATCTTCGTTCCGGTGACGGTTTCAAAGCTTTCGGTAAAGCTCATCGGTGTTTCACCCTCCCCGGGACCTGACGACCGTTAAGGCAGGCGCTCCTCGGCACCCGCGAATGGCGGCAATCTGTATAACCTTTCGGGGAGGGTCAATATGACTCTGTCAAATTTTGATTGATAATAGCAAATTTCTAACTTGCATCTTCAGCAATTGCATACAAGGTTGGAGCCACTTGGGTGGGTGATTTCGCTTGATCAGGCGTGGGCGTCCACCGTCCGCCCCTCATCCGGCTACCGCCACCTTCTCCCCGTTCTTGACGGGGAGAAGGGATATGCCGCACCGTCGCCGCTCCCCCTCGCCCCGCGTGCGGGGAGAGGGTCGCCGAGCGCAGCGGAGGCGGGGTGAGGGGCTGTCACGGCGCCCAGGAGACTAAGGGAGGAGGAAAAATGCAGGCCGAAAAACTATTCGATCTCAAAGGCCAAATCGCCGTCGTCACCGGTGCGGCGAGCGGCCTTGGCCTTGCCATCACCAAGACGCTGGCGGCCAATGGCGCGCATGTGGCGCTGCTCGATCTCAACCCCGAGACGCTTGCCGCCGCCGACCAATGGCTGAACGGCCAGGGCTTTTCCGCCGAAAGCCACCAGGTCGATGTCTCCGACAGCGCGAGCCTGCGCAACACCATCGATGGCATTGCCGAAAAACACGGGCATCTCGATATCCTCGTCGCCAATGCCGGCATCAGCGGTGGGCCGAATTCCCGCACGGAAGCGGGAGCGATCGAAAATGTCAGCGACGAGCTGTGGAACCGGGTGGTGGATGTGAACCTCACCGCCACTTTCGTCGCCATCCAGTCCGCCGCCAGGCATATGAAGAAACAGAGACAAGGCCGCATCGTCGCAATCGCCTCGATCGCCGGCTTGCGCGCCGACCCGATGACCGGTTACGCCTATGCATCCAGCAAGGGCGCCGTCGTCAATCTCGTCAAGCAGGCCTCGTGGGAGCTGGCGCCCTATAACGTGCTCGTTAACGGCATCGCCCCCGGCCCCTTCCGCACCAATATCGCCGGCGGCCGCATTCGCGAACCGGAGGTGGAAAAGGCCTTTGCCGACACGGTGCCGCTCGGCCGCATTGCCGAGACGGACGAGATCATGGGCCTCGCCCTGCTTTTGGCATCGAAGGCCTCGAGCTTCATGACCGGCGCGGTAATCCCGATCGACGGTGGTACGATCGCTATTTGAGCCGACGTGAACGTCGGAATTGACAATATCAGGCTCCCTGCTTTATCCCCTTGAAGTGGACGAGGAAGCCGGGTTTGAGAAAAACCCGAAATTGACGAATGCCAGACGCACTCGTCTCATGAAAACGGAGGAGACGACCATGAACATCGCGACCAATCCAGCCCGTTCGTTCGACGCTTACCAGTCCGCGCGTCTCCTGATCGATGGCGTCTGGCTGGAGAATGGCGACCGCAAGACGCAGCCTCTCGTCAATCCGGCCACCGAAAAAGTGATCGGCGTTGTGCCGCATGCGACGGCGCAGGATCTCGACCGGGCGCTCGAAGCTGCAAAGCGAGCCTTTCCGCTGTGGCGTGCGACGAGCCCGCGCGAACGCGGCCGCATCCTGAAGCGCGCAGCACAATTGATGCACGACCGGCAGGAAGAGATCGCCACCCTTGCCACTCTCGAAATGGGCAAGCCGATCGCCGAAGCGCGGCTGGAAACCCATTTTGCCACCGAAGAAATGGAGTGGTTCGCCGAGGAAGGCCGCCGCACCTATGGCCGCGTCATTCCCGGCCGCATCGGCGAAACCCGCTTCCAGGTCGTCAAGGAACCGGTCGGCCCGACGGCCGGTTTTTCGGCGTGGAACTTCCCGGTCGGCAATGCCGCCCGCAAGATGGGCTCGGCGCTCGCCGCCGGTTGCACGATGATCTACAAGCCCGGCGAAGAAGCACCGGCGTCTGCCGCGGCTGTCGCCCAATGCCTTCTCGATGCAGGCGTTCCGGCCGGCGTCATCGCCGTCGTCTATGGCATCCCCGACTTCATCTCGCGCCACCTGCTCGCCTCCCCGATCATCCGCAAGATCTCGTTTACCGGCTCGGTCCCGGTCGGCCAGCACCTCATCCGGCTTGCCTCGGAAACCCTGAAGCGCACCACGATGGAGCTCGGCGGCCATGCGCCGGTGCTCGTCTTCGATGACGCCGACCAGACCGCGGCGCTCGACATGTCGGTGCAGCGCAAATACCGCAATGGCGGCCAGGTCTGCGTTTCGCCGACCCGTTTCTACGTGCAGGACAAGTCCTATGACGCCTTCTGTGCCGGTTTTGCCGAGCGCGCTTCCAAGATCAAACTCGGCGACGGCCTCGATCCTGCGACCGGCATGGGACCGCTGGTGCACGTCCGCCGCCGCGACGCGATCGAGTC
>NZ_JALBGW010000104.1:0-16632 GCF_023006485.1 Neorhizobium sp. BETTINA12A | reverse complement strand
GAGGGCACGACGACGATCTTCGCCATGGCGAACGCGTCGCGCGCCGGCATGGCCGGCTTCATCTGGATGCGCCGGCCAAGCCCGCGCTCGGCCATCATCGCCTCATAGCGGTCGCGATCAGGGCCGTCGCCGACCATCAGCGCCGAAAGCGGATGACCGACCGCCCTTTCGGTGCGGGCGAAGGCGTCGATGAACACATCCGGCCCCTTGAGGTCGCGCAGCATGCCAATATAGAGGAAATGCGGTGCCCCGTGGTCGGCGCCGATGGTTTCGAACTCGGCGTCCTTGATACCGTTGTAGATCACCTGGGAGACTTTTCGCGGCTTGCCGACCTTGGCCTCGTAGGTGCGCCGTTCGTAGTCGCAGACGAACACCAGCGCGTCCCCGAAATGCTCCTGGAAGCGTTCCAGCCGCAGCACGGCCTGGCCGGAAAGGCTGGACCGGCTGAAATGCAGGCTGCCGCCATGCGGCGAATAGAGGCGGGCTACGCGATACTTGTTGACCCGCAGGGCTGAGCCGATCAGCCGGGCAATGGCGCCACCCTTGGCGCCGTGCCCGTGCAAAATGTCCGGCTGCAAGCTCTTGATATGTCTGTAACTCTTGTAGATCGCCACGAAATCGGAAGGCGCAATTGCGCGGCGCATCGGAATACGGGTGAGGCCGAGCGAAAGATGCGGCCTGATGCTGTCGAAGAGACGATCCTCATGCGCTCCACCGGTCGAGCTGTCGCACAGGATGCCGACTTCGTGGCCGGCCGCCCGGTGCTCTTCGACCAGATCGCGCACATGGCGGAAGATTCCGCCGACGGGCGACCTGAAGCAGTGGAGTATCCGCAAGGGAGCGCTATCCGCCATGGACCGGTCAGAACAGCCGCTCGCGGACGTAGATCGTGTCGCCGGCAAGCACCGTGGAAGAGATGACGGTGCGGCCGGTGATCACCTGGCCATTGATCTTGCGGGTGACGTCGACGTCGCGCTGGTTGCCGCGCGAGGTGAAACCGCCGGCGATCGCGATTGCGTTCTGGGCAGTCATCCCCGGCACGTAGGAATATTGCCCCGGCCGACCGACTTCGCCCATGACGAAGACGGGACGGTAGCGATCGATCTCGGCTGTGACATCCGGATCGCGCAGATAGCCCTGCTTGAGACGGGAAGCAATCGAGCCTTCGAGCGCCGGCAGCGTCTGGCCGCGGGCGACCACCTGGCCGATCAGCGGGAAGGCGATGTAGCCGGCCTGGTCGACCGTATAGGTATTGGTGAGGCCTGGTTGCTCGAAGACGCTGACGCGCAGCCGGTCGCCGCTGTCGAGCCTGTATGGCTGGACGGTTGCCTGCTGGAAACTTTTCGGGGCGGGCGCGTAGCTCGTGCAGCCGGCAAGCGCCGTCGCAGCGAGCGCTAACGCCAGCACATGTTTGGCCATCACGCGATTGAAGGGGGCGAAGGACATTTCCGCGTTCGAGGCTCCGGCTGTTCATACCATCTGCCCCCGTTATCGATCCGTTAGGGTTAATGCCCGGTAAAGAGGCCGGGAGTTTGGGGATTTTCTTGGAACCCCGACGCTGTACTTGGCCATTAACCCTCGCGTTACCATGATCCTTTACTCTTCGCCGAAACCGATCAGTTGGAGCGTATCATGTCAGGCGTAAACGGTGGCAATCAGGACGTGGATATCGACCTCGGGCGGGTCATCTCGGCGGTCTGGGAACGCAAGGCCAGGATATTGGCCGCAACGATCGTTGCGGCGGCGGTCGCACTGGTCGGCACCAGCCTGATGAAGCCCAGCTACAAGAGCGAGACGCGGATGCTGATCGAATCCCGCTCGCCCAACCTTTCGGGAGGGGATGCCGCGGCGCAGGCCAACGACCCGCTGCTCGACTCGCTCAACATCACCAGCCAGGCGCAGCTTCTGCAGTCGACCGATCTCATCAAGCGGGTCGCCCGCGACCTCAACCTCGCCAAGCTCAAGGAATTCGATCCAGCCGCCCAGTCCTTCCTTCCCGACCCGCTGGTCCTGATCGGCCTGAAGCAGGATCCGATGAAGCTCGACCCGGAAGACAGGGTGATCCAGGAATTTCGCGACAAGCTGAATGTCTATGCGGTCGAGAATTCGCGCGTTATTGCCATCGAGTTTTCCTCGCGCGATCCGAAACTAGCAGCCGAAATCCCGAACCGGATGGCGCAGGTTTACCTTCAGATCCAGAGCGGTGCCAAGCTCGACACCCATTCCGAGACCGCCAAATGGCTGGAGCCGGAAATCGCCAGCCTGACCAGCAAGGTCAAGGAGGCGGAGAAGAAGGTTGCCAACTACCGCTCTTCCAACGGCTTGTTCCAGACCACCGAAACCAACAGCTTCTCGACCCAGCAGCTCAACGACATTTCGACCGAGCTTGCTCGTATCCGCGGCGAGCGGGCGAATGCCGAGGCGCGCGCCGAAAACGTCCGAACGGCCCTGAAAGCCGGCCGCGCTTCCGATACTCTGAGCGATGTCGTCGGTTCGCAGGTCATCCAGCGGCTGAAGGAAGCGGAAGCCAACCTGCAGGCGCAGATTGCCGACTCCTCGACCTCGCTGCTCGAAGGCCATCCGCGGCTGAAGGGACTGCGCGGCCAGCTTTCCGGCATCCGCCAGCAGATCGAGAGCGAGACAAAGAAGATTCTCGCGAGCCTCGACAACGAAGCCGAAATGTCGCGCATCCGCGAACGCCAGTTGATGGGCCAGCTCAACGGCTTGAAGGCGGACTCCGCCAAGGCGGGCGAAGAGGAAGTGGGCCTGCGCGCGCTGGAACGCGAGGCCGCCGCCCAGCGCCAGCTTCTCGAAACCTATCTTGCCCGTTACCGCGAAGCGAGTTCCCGCCTCGAGGGCAATTCGAGCCCGGCCGATGCCCGTGTCGTCTCGAAGGCCGTCGAACCGTCGGAACCCTATTTCCCGAAGATCATCCCGATCGTCATCGTCGTCTCGCTCGCCACCTTGATCTTCGGCTGCCTGATCGTCATCGTCACCGAGCTCTTCTCCGGCCGCGCATTGCGCCCCTCCGGCGTTCGTAACGCCGACAATGACATCATGCTGGAACCCGCCGCATCCGCCCCTGCTGCTGCCGCTCCGCTGCCGGTCCACCAGATGCAGGCGGAGGCGGCACGCTTCGACCGGCCGGAACCGGCCCAGGAAAACGCGAGAAATGCGGCAGCGCTCGCCTATGCCAAGATCGCCGAACAATCGCTCTCCGAGAAGGAGAGCGAGGCAGAGGATGCCGTAGCGGAAGTCGACGATCGCGGCTTCACGATCGGCTCCGTCGCGCATTACCTGCAGCGCCACGATGTGCCTGTGGCGATCGGCATTTCACCGGGTGGCGACGAGGGCTCGACTGCGACCGTCATGCTCGCCCGCGAGCTCGCCGAGCGCGGCCGCACCGTCGTGCTGGTCGACATGACCGGTTCTGCCGTCCCGACGCAGATGATGGTGGAAAATCCGAAACTGCCCGGCATTACCGACCTTCTGTGCGGCGAAACCGCCTTCGGCGACGCGATCCATCCGGATCGGCTTTCCGACGCCCATATCATCCCGCACGGCGCTTCGGATCCGGCACGTGCCATGCGCGGCGTCGATCGCCTGTCGATGATAATAGATGCGCTGGCGGATGCCTACGACCTGGTGCTGATCGAATGCGGTCCCGCCGAGATCGCCGGCATCTCGCGTCTGACCCGCAATGCGATGGCCGAGATCGTCCTGTCGGTTCCGGGTTTCAAGGATGAGGAAGTCGCCGAACTGGTGACGGATTTCGAAGCGGCCGGCTATGGCAATCTGCTGGTCATGGCGCAGACCGCCGACCGGCATTCGCCACGTCCCGGAAAACGCCGCGCTGCCTGATTATTCGGCTGCTGGTTCCGTGTCGGAGGCGGGAGCTTCCGGCGCTTTCGGGCACCGGCGGGACCGCCACCGCTGCACCAACGCATAGACGTGCGGATTACGCTTTATCGCAGCCTTTGCCTTGGTCACTCCGATCAAAAGCGGCCGCATCAGCGAACCCTTCCAGGTGAGCGGCAGCAGGATGTCGTACTGCACCGTTTCCTGGGTACACCAGTTGCGCTTGTAGGGCTGGTCGCCGACGCCGAAATCGAACACCGAAGCGCCCTCCCGGCAGGACTGCTCGATCATCAGCCAGAACAGCAATTCGCCGGGGCTCGCCTCCGGGCAGATCGTCTCGTCGATCGAGCTGAACTGGCAGATGACATGGTCGCCCTTGCGCGACAGGCCGGCAATCGCCGCGATGTGCCCTTCGTGTTCGCCGCGCAGCCGAATGGCATGCAGCGTCAGCGGCGTATCTGTCCCCTTGACCGGAACGTCCATCAGGTGGTGGAAGAAGTCCTGGATACCGGGAAATTGAAAGACGTCCGGCAGGCCGAACAGTCTCAGCCGCTCGCCTTTCTGGCGGAAGAAGATATCGAGCAGGGCATGTTTTTCGGCGGGGTCCGTCGGGATGAAATGGTCATAACCGCCGATCGCCTCGATCTTGCGGCTCTGCGAGCGGAATTTCTTGCGGCGGCTTTTCGCATTGAGTTGCGCAAGCGTCGCCTCGAAATTCTGAAAGAGCGGCAACTGGAAGGAATGGTTCTGGTTTTCGATCGAAGCAAGCGCGGACAGCGGATGCTGTATGCCCCGCCAGACAAGCGGGATATTATCGAGAACGACCAGGTCTGCCTTGTCGGAGAGTGCGAGCCTTATGCCATAGGCGAAGTTCTGCAGTTCTTCCGCATCGGGTGCGGCGAGTTCGGCATCGAAGAGGCCGGTATTGACGTTGTTGAACCGGTGGCCGAGCAGACGGGCGATCCGGGCGCGGCGTTCCGGTATGACTTCGAGCGGCAGGATGAAA
This sequence comes from Neorhizobium sp. BETTINA12A, assembly GCF_023006485.1. NCBI lineage: Bacteria > Pseudomonadati > Pseudomonadota > Alphaproteobacteria > Hyphomicrobiales > Rhizobiaceae > Neorhizobium > Neorhizobium sp. BETTINA12A. The sequence goes on along the minus strand of NZ_JALBGW010000104.1, from coordinate 11,768 downwards.
AGCGTGCGGCCATCGACAACGCCCTGGATGATCGCAAGTTCGCTATGATGCGCCTGGACCCAGGCAAGACACCAGTCGAAACTCTGATGCAGGGAGTTCTTGGAAAGCCGTTCGAGGCGCCGCCACTCGGCTTCAACGGACCGGAGATCGTTGGTCGAAACGAGGGTGAGTTCGGACAACCGTATCGTCCGGTTATCGGTTCCGAGAGGACCCGCATCCTTGACCTGCTCTTCGTGTTGGATCTTCCGCTGCTGCATGGCTTCGCCCGCTGATGCCGTTTTGCCGGCAACATAAGGGGAGGGCACCAAAAATCGGTTTACTGATGAGCGAAATTCCCGCGAAACCGCTGCCGCTGGTTAACCGGGGGTAAAGCCGCCTATTCCTTGGGCTTCGGCCCGGCCATCCATTTGATGATCAGCATGGCGGGCAGGATCCAAAGGAGGCCGCTGATCAGGAAGTAGAGGAAATGCACCCACCAGGGTGAAGTGGCGAGCAGCAGCATGGCGAAAGTCGTGGCGGCAAGCGCATAAACGATCACCAGGATGATGATCAGGATCGTACCGATGAAACTTCTCAAACGCGGGACCAAGACGTCTTCTCCTATCCGCGACCGCATGCCGCAAAGCGCTGGGGCTTGTTTTGCATGGGTTGATGGGGCAAAGCAACGCGAAATGCTTGATGGATGCATGGCCCCGCACCCGCGTCCTTTTGGCTTGAGCGACAGGAGCACACCCATGTCGGCAACCGATGCTGTGATCATCGATGTCCTGAACCACACCAAGCGTCGCGAGCGTGACCGCAAGGCCGTGCGCATCTGGCTTGGCGTCGTCGTCTTCACGTTGTTCTGTCTGGTTCTGGTGGGCGGCGCGACGCGGCTCACCGATTCCGGACTGTCGATTACTGAATGGAAGCCGATCCACGGCGTCATCCCGCCGCTGTCGGCCGCGGAATGGGACGAGGAATTCCGCCTCTACCAGCGCATTCCGCAATATCAGGAGATCAACCGGGATATGACGGTCGACGAGTTCAAGTCGATCTTCTGGTGGGAATGGGCACACCGGTTCCTGGCCCGCTCGATCGGCATGGTCTTCGCCCTGCCGCTGATCTTCTTCTGGCTCACCGGCCGTATCGAAAAGCGCTTGCGCGGTCCGTTGGTCGGCCTTCTGGCGCTTGGCGGTTTCCAGGGGTTCGTAGGCTGGTGGATGGTGTCTTCCGGCCTCACCAAGCTGGTCAGCGTTTCGCAATACCGGCTCGCGACGCACCTCGTCATCGCCTGTCTGATCTTCGCCGCCTGTATCTGGATCATGCGTGGGCTTTCGCCGCATAGCCGTGATCTTCCGCCGACGGCAAGGTCCAAATGGGCAGCCGGCGGCATCGCCTTCCTGGTCCTCTTCCAGATCTATCTTGGCGCGCTGGTGGCGGGGCTCGATGCTGGCCTTTCCTACAATACCTGGCCGCTAATGGATGGTGCGCTGATCCCGAGCGATCTCTTTGTCCAACAGCCCTGGTGGATCAATCTGTTCGAGAACCCGAAGACGGTACAGTTCGCGCACCGCTGCGGCGCCTACCTTTTGTGGGCTGCCACCCTCGTGCACATGATCATCTCGCTTCGCCTGGCTCCCGGCTCGACCCATGCCCGTCGTTCCGTTCTGCTGTTCGGGCTGGTGACGCTACAAGCCGTCATCGGCATTTCGACGCTCGTCATGCAGGTGCCGCTCGATCTGGCGCTGACGCACCAGGCCGTCGCCCTGATCGTACTCGGCTTTGCCGTCGCCCATTGGCGCGGTTTCGCCGGCGAATATCCCCCGGAGACCGCGATCGTTACGCGGACCTGATCTGCGATCTATCGAATGGAAACCTTGCCTAGGCAGGTGGATCGACTTCCGCCTGTCGTTTCTCAGAGAAAAATTTTCGGCCTCGTGTCGGAAGCGGTGACCGTCGCCCGTCCTTGGAGCATAGTTCAATCGGCTTCGGCCAAGGAGAGGGTAGGGTTATGGCAAAGACAATCGCAATTCTCGTCGCAAGGCTGATCTTCGGCAGCGTGTTCGTTATGGCGACGACGTTCAAGTTTCTCGATATGCAGGCGACCGCAGGGTTCATTTCGGGCGCCGGGTTTCCGTTCCCGCTGTTCCTCGCCTGGATCGCGGCGATCTTTGAGGTGGGGCTGGCTCTCGCATTCCTGACCGGCGCCTTCTTCTCCGAAGCGGCGCTGCTTGCCGGCGCCTACGTCATCTTCCTGGCCTTCGCTTTCCATGGCCCCAGCCATTGGCAAGCCAACCAAGCGGAGTTCGGCTTTTTCGTCGACCACTTCACCTTCCTCGCCGGCCTGCTGTTTGCCGCCGTGCATGGCCCGGGCGAGAAGCTCGCCGTCCATCTGGGTTTGAAGCGGACGCTCGCTTAAGCCTGCTGCAGCACACTGTGGACCGCTGCGGCGACGGCAAGCTCGTCGTCGCGGTCTTTCGCGTTGCCGTCTTCTTCGTGCCACGCGGCCGAGAGACAGCCATAGGCGAAGGCAAAACGCAGAATAGTGCGGACGTCGCGGCCGAGAATCTCGGCAAATACGCCGGCCATCGAGGCGATGCGTTGTTCATTGCGGGTGAGGTCGAAGCGGTCGAGCGGATTGGAAAACATGTTGGCGACGTCCATCGCGGCATCGCCGATCAATCCGGTGGGATCGATGATCAGCCAGCCGCGCGGGCCGAGCATGATGTTTTCGTGATGCAGGTCGCCATGCAGCGGCTTGATGTCCCGCTGATCGGCGATCAGCGTCTCCGCCATTTCCGCCGCCTCGATAAAGGGGCCGGTAATGCCGTCCCGGCGGTCCGTTTCGGCCTTCTCGAACAGGCTTTTGAAATAGCGGGAAAGCGGCATCAGGCTGGCGGGCGGAGCCATGTCGGAGGGGCGGTGATATTCCGCGAGGACCCCGGCCGCGATCCGGGTTGCGTGCCCGTCGCCATGGGTTTCCAGATGGTCCCGCAGCGTCACCTTGCCTGCGTGTTCCATCAGCAGGAGATCGTCCGAACGCGCGATCAGCCGAACGCAGCCGACGCCATCCCGCCAGGCCATGAAATCGGCCCCGCGAAGACTGTCTTCCAATGCCTTCGGTTTCAGGATCTTGACGATATCGATCTCGCCGCCGGCACGCGTCACTTCAAGGACGGTGCCGACGACGGTATCGGCGATCTGTCTGGCGGTTTCGATCCGCCATTCGGCAGGAAAGGAAAAAGGGAAGGGAATGCCTTCGGTCATCAGGCCGAAAGCATCAGGTCCATGTTCTGGACGGCCGCACCCGAGGCACCCTTGCCGAGATTGTCGAGCAAGGCCACGAGATTGACATGCGCACCGCCCGGCGTGCCGAACACGAAAAGCTTCATCGTGTCGGTGTCGACCAGCTCTTCCGCGTCGACGCGGGCAAGCGCCTTGCTCTCTTCGAGCGGCACGACGGTGACGATGTCCTGCCCGGCATAATGCTCGACCAGCACCTTGTGGATGCTCTCCATCGTCGCGCCGTCGTTGAGGTCTTCGAGGAAGAGCGGCACCTGGACGATCATGCCCTGCGGGAAGCGGCCGACCGACGGCGAGAAGATCGGCGCACGGTCGAGCTGGCCGTGGATCTTCATCTCCGGCACGTGCTTGTGCTTGAGCGGCAGGCCATAGAGAAAATTGTTGGCCGAGATCGTATCTTCGCGCGACGGGTCTTCCATCTGCGCGATCATCTGCTTACCGCCGCCGGTATAACCGGAGACCGCATTGACCGTCACCGGATAAGCATCGGGCAGGATGCCGGCGGCGCGCAGCGGCCGGATCAGGCCGATCGCCCCGGTCGGATAACAGCCCGGATTGGCGACATGCCGGGAGGCCTTGATCTTGTCTGCCTGCGTCTTGTCCATCTCCGCAAAGCCATAGGCCCAGGAGGGATCGACGCGGAAGGCGGTCGAGGTGTCGATCACCCGCACCCTGTTGTTGCCGGCAAGCATGGTCACGGCTTCCCGCGAGGCGTCGTCCGGCAGGCAGAGGATGGCGACATCGGCACTGTTCAGGAGATCCTCGCGCATGGCGGCGTTGCGCCGCTCCGCTTCCGGGATCGACAGCAGTTCGACGTCGCGGCGGCCGGCCATGCGGGTGCGGATCTGCAGTCCCGTGGTGCCGTGTTCGCCATCGATGAAGATTTTCGCTGTCATGGTCTTATCCTGTTAGATCAGTGCCTTGGATTGGATGCCGGATTCAGTTTACCAGCAAGTTGATTCAGAAATTTAACGCGCTCGCGCGGCGTTCCGCACGAAGCCCGAGCATATACATGGCAACCGTCGCCCCCGCAATGGCGGTGATGTCCGCATGGTCGTAGGCCGGTGCCACCTCGACGACATCGGCGCCGCGGATATCGAGGCCTCCAAGCTGGCGCAGCACCGAGAGTATCTTGGCGCTCGAAGGCCCACCGGCGACCGGCGTGCCCGTGCCCGGCGCGAAAGCCGGATCGAGGCAGTCGATGTCGAAGGTGAGGTAGGTCGGCGTTTGCCCGACGTGATCGAGGATAACCCTGGCGATCTCCGCTGCCGTCATCTCCTCGACCTCATGGCCATAGAGGAGGCGGATCCCGAAATCTTCCGGCGCGTGGGTGCGGATGCCAACCTGGATCGATCGGGCAGGGTCGATGATGCCGGCCCGCACCGCCCGCGCCACGAAGGAGCCGTGGTCGATACGTCCATCGTCGTCGAGCCACGTGTCCTGATGCGCATCGAACTGCACCAGCGCCAGCGGCCCGTGTTTGGCGGCATGCGCCTTCAGCAACGGCCAGGTGACATAATGGTCGCCGCCGAGCGTCAGCAGGAAGGCGCCGCTGTCGAGGATGACATTCGCCTGGGCCTCGATCGCGGCTGGGGTCTTCTGGTGGTTGCCGTAGTCGAGCAGGCAGTCGCCGTAATCGACGACGGCCATGTCAGCGAAAAGATCGCGCTGGAACGGATATTGCGGATCGTTGTCGAAGATCGCCGATGCCCGCCGGATCGCCTGCGGCCCGAACCGTGCGCCCGGCCGGTTGGAGGTCGCAGCATCGAAGGGGATGCCCCAGACGACAGCATCGACACCCGTCAGATCCTTGCTGAAGCGGCGGCGCATGAACGACAGCGCGCCGGCAAAGGTAGGGTCCGACGCGGCCGACGTGAGGCCCTTTGCAGTGAAGGCATGGTCGATCGACTTTTCCGCCATGGCGTCCCTCCATCGTTAACGTAACGGGAACGTTGGACAATAAGGGCTGACAAGGCAAGCCTGGGCGAGACGAAATTCCTCTCGTTCAGGAAGCCTTGGCTTCGAAAACTGGCGGGAAATCCCCCAGCGCCTTGGCCTCCATGATCCGCGCTCCGATATCCTCCTCGATGATCGATTCCAGCTGCGCGAAACTGTCGATGACATAGTAGATCGGCTGGACGATATCGATGCGGTAGGGGGTTCTGAGCACCGTCATCAGATCGAAGGGCCGGAATTCGGCTTCCCTGCCTTCCATAGCGGCCCGCGTCTCGTTGGGAGAGGAGACGATGCCGGCGCCGAAGCAGCGGCGCCCCTGCGGCGTGTCGATCAGGCCGAACTCGACGGTGAACCAGAATATCCGGAACAGGTGCCAGGAATATTCCCGGCCGAGCCCGACGGCTTTTTCGCCGAAGCGGCGAACGAAATTGGCGTAACTCCGGTTGGTCAGGAGCGGGCAGTGGCCGAAGACTTCGTGGAAGATATCCGGTTCCTCGATATAATCGATGTGCTCGCGGCGGCGGATGAAGGTTGCCAGCGGAAACTTGCCCTGCGACAGCAATTCGTAGAAACGCGATGGCGGAATAAGGGCGGGCACGCCCTCGACGCCGAAGCCGGTCGTCTCGTTGAGGCGCCGGTCGACATCGCCGAGCTGCGGAACCTTGTCCGGTCTCAGCCCGAGTGCCTTGACGCCGTCCAGATATTCTCGACAGGCCTTATCGGCCAAGAGCGTCATCTGGCGTTGGTAGAGCTCGCTCCAGATCCGGTCTTCTTCGCTGGTGTAGTGATAGACGCCGTCTGCGTCCGGCAGGTTTGCCGTGTAGGTGCTTTGCTTGGTCATCAGCGCCCTCCCGTTCCGTGATGGAATGGCCGGGTGCTCCAGCCGCCGGCCGTCAGATCACCATTATATCTCCGAAAGCGCGGGTAATCATTTCAGCTTTGCCGAATTGAGCGTAGATAATGAGAGGATATTTCGGGAGGAGAGGCCGTCATGAAAGAAAACCTGCAGGCTGCCCGCAAGCTTCTGCAACTCGTGCAGACAGGCGATGGTTCGTCGCTTGCCGAACTGGCTGAGAAGGCCGGCATGTCGCAAAGCACCGCATGGCGCAAGATCCAGGAACTGGAGGCCGAAGGCGTCATCCGAAAGCGCGTAGCACTTCTCGATCCGGCAAAGCTCGACCTCAAGCTCTGCATCGTCGCCCATGTGACGCTGGAGGATCACCACGAGGAGGCGATCGAAGCCTTCGCCACGGTCGTACGCGACCGGCCGGAGATCATGGAGTGTTACGCGCTGTCCGGGACATTCGATTATATGCTGAAGATCCGGGCGCGCGACGTCGAAGCCTATGAGGCTTTCATGACCCGCCACCTGATGCGCAACCCGCATGTGCGCAACGTGGTCTCCAGCTTTGTCCTGCGCGAACTGAAATCGACGACCGAACTGCCGATATGAGAAGGCCTACAAGCGAAAAAGGCGGAGCCGAAGCCCCGCCTTTTGAAAGTCCAAGTCCAGAAGCGATTAACGCTTGGAGAACTGGAAGGAGCGGCGGGCCTTGGCCTTGCCGTACTTCTTGCGCTCGACCACGCGGCTGTCGCGGGTCAGGAAGCCACCCTTCTTGAGCACGCCGCGAAGGCCCGGCTCGAAGTAGGTGAGTGCCTTGGAAACGCCATGACGAACAGCGCCGGCCTGGCCGGAGAGACCGCCACCGGTAACCGTCGCGACGATGTCGAACTGGCCGGTGCGGGCAGCGGCGATAACCGGCTGCTGCAGGATCATCTGCAGGACGGGACGGGCGAAGTAGGTCGAGAAGTCACGGCCGTTGACCGTGATCTTGCCGGTGCCGGCCTTGACCCAGACGCGGGCGACGGCGTTCTTGCGCTTGCCGGTCGCATAGGAGCGGCCGAGGCTGTCGACTTTGCGGACATAGACCGGAGCGGCAGCTTCGGAAGCCGGCGCGAGGTCCTTCAGGGAGGAAAGATCGGCCATTATCAGGCGCTCCTTACGTTCTTGCTGTTCAGCGATGCCACGTCGAGGGCGACCGGCTGCTGTGCTTCATGGGGATGGTTGGAACCGGCGTAGACGCGCAGGTTCTTCATCTGGCGACGGCCGAGCGGGCCACGGGGAACCATGCGCTCAACAGCCTTCTCGATAACGCGCTCCGGAAAGCGGCCTTCGATGATCTGGCGCGCGGTGCGCTCCTTGATGCCACCCGGGTAACCGGTGTGCCAGTAGTAGGTCTTGTCGGAATATTTCTTGCCGGTGAGGACGCACTTTTCCGCATTGATGATGATGACGTTGTCGCCATCATCGACGTGCGGAGTGAAGGTGGCCTTGTGCTTGCCGCGGAGCCGGTTGGCGACGATGGTGGCGAGGCGACCGACAACGAGGCCTTCGGCATCGATGATCACCCACTTCTTCACCACCTCTGCAGGCTTCTGAACGAAGGTTGACATGTTTTTAACTCTTTCTTCTAGGACCCATGACATCCGAAACCTTCGAATGCAGGGCGTTTCTTGTTGCTTGGATTGCCATGGCTGACGCCGGCAAAAAAGAAAGCGGGCCGAAACGGTCCGCGATCTGGGGCGGCTTATACCGAGGGAGGCCGAAAGCGTCAAGGTGATGGTTTTGCGTTGCCGAAAAATAGAATAAGCAAAATCAATGACTTATCGATGTGGTTATATGCTACCACAGTTTTCTGGGTGAAATTCGCACGCCGTTGACGCCGGAATGCTGGTTCTGCTCATCGTAACCGTTGAGCGGGGCTCGATTGCTGTCCGGAATGGGCTGCTGGCTTGTCTGCTGATGGGAAAGAAAACCCATCCCCATACCGGGAGTTCCATCCGGGAACCGCCCTGTCGGAAGCTCGGAAAGACCCGCTGACATGAAAGCGATCTGCGCCATTTTTCCCGCGTATTGCTTGTCCGGTCTACACCCTGGAATTGTGTTTAACGAAAGATGGCGGGCGGGCACAAATGGCAGAATAGACGCTCTCTTGAAGGTTTTACGACGGATTTCACACATGAATAGCTGTCAATCACTCATGTTTTAAGGGGATCCGCTGCGGAAAAAGAAAACTGACAAATGTTCAGAAAAATAAATTTGCCTAGCAAAATCTAGTAGCACTTTCTAATTCAACCATAAGATGGTGCTAATATGTACAAGTACAAAAGAGGGGTATTCCACGAACCTGTGCAGAACATCGCGTGCTGAGCATTCTCGATTTTTTGAGTCAGGAAGCCGACTAAAATCTCAGGCAACCTGCCTGTAGAGGAAAACAATCTTCTGGATCGGGTCTTCTTTTACAGGCACGAACGGGACAGCTCGGTGTGTCGGCCGTCGGCACCGTCGCCCGGTCGGCGAATTCATGGCCGTCGCAGTAGCCGCTGTCGATGACATAGCGGTCATAGAGTGTCATCCGCGCCTTGTTGCGGGACGGGTAACGCAGGATCACCGCGCCCTCCCGGCCGATCGCCCGCTGCACGGCGGCGCAGGACATGCCGGTGGAATTGTAGCGCGAGATCGCGGCAGCCGGCTCGCCTGAGAGGAGGGTGCCGCAGGCAATGACCGCAAGGCAGCCGAGAAATTTTTTCATGATCCTCATCCCTTTTGACGAGACGCGGACTTACATAGCGCAGAAGCACCGCGCCGCCAGTGGCGCATTATTGCGGGAGCCGCCGTCATGAATCATGACCATTATGACAATGCCTATATCGCCGATATCCTGAAGAGCACAAGGACCATTGCGCTGCTCGGCGCATCTCCAAATCCCGACAGGCCGAGCAACCGGGTCATGGGGTTCCTGCTTTCCAAGGGCTATACGGTGTTTCCGGTCAATCCCGGCCAGGCAGGCAAGCAGATCCTCGGCCAGACAGTCTACAGGACGCTGGCGGACGTGCCGCAGCCGGTCGATATGGTCGATGTCTTTCGGGCCGCCGAGTATCTGGACGGCGTGATCAACGAGGCGATCGGGCTTGAAACCAGGCCGAAGGTGATCTGGGGCCAACTCAGCGTGCGCGACGACAAGGCCGCCGAAAAGGCGGAAGCGGCCGGCATCAAGGTCGTCATGGATCGCTGCCCGGCGATCGAGTATCCCCGCCTGGTTGCCTGAGGCTGCCGCCTGAGTTCGCCGCCGGGCGTCCGGCTATTTGGCGAGCAGTTCCGGTCGGCTTCGCATGTCGTCGAGCAGGTCGGCGTTGCCGCAATAGTTTGCGAAGTCCGCGGCGGCGCTGCCGTCGGCCAGTTCGCGCCGGCAGCGGGTCTTCTCGCCGCAGTGGACACAGGTCACGTGCATTTCGCGGAATTCCACCGGCTCCTCCAGCCTGGCTTCTTCCGGATCGATGTTGAGCAGCTTCATCAGCGCCAGCATTTCGTCGGCCGCATGTGGGCCTTTGGCGATCAGTTCGCGTAGTTCATGTTCCGACAAGGCGTTGTCCTGCGCCAGCAGCTTGACGGTCTCGTCGTCGAGGCTGGCGAGAAGCTTGGCTTCGTTGATCGCAGCCCACGTGGCGGAACACCAGCGCTTCAGCCTGTCGGTGAGATTTTCCGGGGCGGGGTCAAGGGTAGGAATTGTGTTGTCCATTGCAAACTCCTCTCTATTTCCCCGGAGGATAGGTTCCGGAGAACGATATACCTTGATCGTGATCAACCGCTGGGGTCTGTTGGAGCGCTAACGATCAGGCGCCATTTCAAGGGGAGGGACTAACATGCCGACACTCAATCCGGGATTCTCGACGCTGGCCGTGCATGCGGGGGCGCAACCCGACCCGACGACCGGGGCGCGGGTGACGCCGATCTACCAGACGACCGCTTTCGTCTTCAACGATGCGGACCACGCCGCCGCCCTGTTCGGCCTGCAGCAGTTCGGCAATATCTACACCCGCATCATGAACCCGACTCAGGCAGTGCTGGAGGAGCGGGTGGCGGCACTCGAGGGCGGCACCGCGGCGCTCGCCGTCGCCTCCGGCCATGCGGCGCAGATGCTGACCTTCCACACGATCATGCAGCCGGGCGACAATTTCATCGCAGCGCGAAAACTCTATGGCGGCTCGATCAACCAGTTCGGCAATGCGTTCAGGAATTTCGACTGGCAGGTGCGCTGGGCCGATACCGACGATCCGGCAAGCTTCGAGGCCGGCATCGACGAGCGCACTCGCGCGATCTTCATCGAGAGCCTTGCCAATCCCGCCGGCACGTTCGTGGATATCGCGGCGATCGCCGAGGTGGCGCATCGGCGGGGCATTCCGCTGATCGTCGACAACACCATGGCGACCCCCTACCTCGTCCGGCCGCTCGAGCACGGCGCCGATATCGTCATCCACTCGCTGACCAAGTTCATGGGCGGCCATGGCAATTCCATGGGCGGCGTCATCGTTGACGGAGGCACCTTCAACTGGTCGAAATCGGGCAATTATCCGATGCTCTCGGAGCCCCGTGCCGAATATGGCGGCATCGTCCTGTACCAGGCTTTCGGCAATATCGGCTTTGCCATCGCCTGCCGCGTGCTGGGCCTGCGCGATATGGGACCGGCGATTTCGCCCTTTAACGCGTTCATGATCCTGACCGGCATCGAAACGCTGCCGCTCAGGATGCAGAAACACTGCGACAATGCCGTTGCCGTCGCCAAATGGCTGAAGGCGCATCCGAAGGTCGCCTGGGTCAGTTATTCCGGCCTCGAGGAAGATCCGAACCACGCCCTGCAGATCAGGTATTCGCCGAAGGGCGCCGGCTCGGTGTTCACCTTCGGCGTCACCGGCGGCTACGAGGCGGGCAAGACGCTGGTCGAAGGCCTGCAGCTGTTCTCCCACCTCGCCAATATCGGCGACACCCGTTCGCTGGTCATCCACCCGGCCTCGACGACCCACCGGCAACTGAGCGAAGAGCAGCTGATCGCCGCCGGTGCCGGGCCGGACGTGGTGCGCCTGTCGATCGGCATCGAGGATGCCGCCGACATCATTGCGGACCTCGACCAGGCCTTGTCGAAGATCTGAGGGAAGGTCTTGGCGTCAGGCGCCGAAACCGCCGTCGATCGTCTGCAGGGAGCCGGTGATGAAGCCGGCTTCCGGACCGGCGAGATAGGCGGCAAGACCGGCGATCTCTTCCGCACGGCCGTGCCGCTTGATGGCCATGAAACCGTGCATGAAGTCACTCATCGGGCCGTCTTCCGGGTTCATGTCGGTGGAGGTCGGGCCGGGCTGGATGACGTTGACGGTGATGTTGCGGTCGCCGAAATCGCGGGCGAGACCGCGCGCCATGCCCTGGATTGCCGACTTGGTGAGCGCATAAGCGGCTCCGCCGGCAAACGGCATGCGGTCGCCATTGACCGAACCGATGACGATGATTCGGCTGCCGTCCGGCATGCTGCGGGCGGCTTCCACGGCCGCATGGTAGGGGGCGCGGACATTGACGTCGATCATCCGGTCGACCGCGTCGGCGTCGATCTCCAGCGGATTGCCGAGCGCCAGCGTGCCGGCACTGATGACCAGAATGTCCAGCGGGCCGGCCTCGCGCACCGTGCCGATCACGGCCG
>NZ_JALBGW010000103.1:0-16773 GCF_023006485.1 Neorhizobium sp. BETTINA12A | reverse complement strand
GAGCAACGAGGGCGGCCGCATGCGGATCGTGGCGATGCCGCCAGAGCCCGACGGCACGGTGCGCGGCGCGCTGCAGATCGAACCGAAAGCCGGCTGGATCACCTATTGGAAGGAGCCGGGCGATGCCGGCATTCCGCCGCAGATGGTGTTTTCCAAGGCAAGCGGCGTGACGCTGAGCAGCATGAGCTATCCCGTGCCGAAGCGGATCGACAATGGCAAACTGCGCGACATAGGCTACGACCATGCGGTCGCCCTGCCCTTCGAGCTGAAGATGGAAGATCCCGGCAAGCCCCTGAGCCTCGGCGCCTCCGCCTTCGTCGGTCTTTGCCGCAATATCTGTATTCCCTTCCAGGCGGAATTCTCGCTGCAGCTCGGGGCCGTCAAAGGCACGCCGGTCGAAGAGGCGATGATCCTCAATGCCGCGACTTCAAAACTCCCGGAAGCCCCATCGGACGATTTCGCCGTCACCCACTATGCGATGACGCAAGGGCGCGACAATTTGAGCCTGAAGCTGAAGCTGCCGCCCGGCAGCGTGGTGCCGCCGCAGGTGATCGTCACCGGTCCGCAGGGCCACGTGCTCTTCGACGGCGTCAACGGCCGGCGCGACGGCGACGCGTACGCGCTCGACATGCCGGTCGGCAAGCTGCCGAAGAATTACGACATCAGGGGCAAGCACTGGGGCATTCTCGTGATCGCTGGAAACCGGGCCATGGAAACCTCGCTCGCCTTCGAGTGACGTCACCTCCTGTTGATCGGACCTACCGCTGGAGACCCTGTTGCGTGCGGCCCTCTCCCTTGTCTTGTGCCAACTCCGCTCTATAGTGCGCCGCGAATGGCGGGCCTGAAACAGGCGCTCGCCCAACCGAGGAGAGCCCCATGACGATTGCCATCGGCGACAAACTTCCCCCAGCCAAGTTCAAGGAAAAGACCACGGACGGACCGGTGGAGATCACCACCGAACAGCTTTTCGACGGCAAGAAGGTCGTGCTTTTCGCCGTGCCCGGCGCCTTCACGCCCACCTGTACGCTGAACCACCTGCCGGGATATCTGGAAAATCGCGACACGATCCTTTCCAAGGGCGTGGACGATATCGCCGTTCTCTCGGTCAACGACTGGCATGTGATGGGCGCCTGGGCGACCCAGACGGGGGGCCTCGGCAAGATCCACTTCCTGGCCGACTGGGACGGCGCCTTCACCAAGGCGCTCGGCCTCGACGCCGACCTTTCCGCCGGCGGCCTCGGCGTGCGCTCCAAGCGTTATTCGATGCTGGTCGAAAACGGCGTCGTGAAGTCGCTCAACGTCGAGGAAAGCCCCGGTCAGGCCACCGTTTCCGGCGCCGCGGCGATGCTGGAACAGCTCTAAGCACGGATTTGTATTTCGTTTGAGGAGGGCGCCTGCAGGCGCCCTTTTTGTTTTCGAGAGTGCGAGGATGGGCCATGTCCACGGGACGCGCTTCCTCCTCCGCCATCTTTCTGCCATATTTGTTATAACATAACTGTAATGTTATTACATAAATGGCAGCTGCAATGGCACGATTTTCTCCCTCCTTCAGCCTTATCGGTAGTTCTAGTCTCGGCCGCCTCGTTTATGTCGCGCTGCTCCTCGGCCTGCTCTGGCTGGCGATCGAGTGGGCGGTGATGCTGCCGTGAGCGCCCTCCTTACGCTCGATAATCTCACGGTCACCTACGACCGTCATCCCGCCGTTCATCACGTATCGGGTTTCTTCCGGGTCGGCAGCCTGACTGCGATTGCCGGGCCGAACGGCGCCGGCAAATCGACGCTGATGAAGGCGATCATGGGCGAGTTGCGACCGGCGGAGGGGCGGCTGCAGCATCAGCTCATCCGCAGCGATTTCGGCTACCTGCCACAAGCCGCGGATATCAACCGGCGTTTTCCGATCTCCGTCCTCGATACGGTGCTGCTCGGCGCCTGGCGGCATACGGGGGCGTTCAAGGCGAACGGGCCGAAGGAATACGCCCAAGCGGCAGAGGCACTTGCGGCCGTCGGCCTTAGCGGTTTTGACCGGCGGCCGATCGGCTCGCTCTCGGCCGGGCAGTTCCAGCGGGTGTTGTTTGCGCGCCTCCTGCTTCAGGATGCCAAAGTCATCCTGCTCGACGAACCTTTTACGGCGATCGACGCGCGCACCACCCAGAACCTGCTCGACATCGTCGCGCACTGGCATGGCGAAGGCCGCACGGTGATCGCCGTGCTGCATGACCTCGAACAGGTGCGGACCCATTTTCCCGAGACCCTGCTGCTCGCCCGCGAGTGCATCGCCTGGGGGCCGACGGCGGAGGTGATGTCCGCCGGCAATCTTCTGAAGGCGCGGATGATGGCCGAGCGTTGGGACGACGGCGCCGGGATCTGTGAGCCGCCGGTCGGCGGCGCTTCGACCAACGGGGTTGTCGCATGAGCACCTACGATCTACTGATCGCGCCGTTTGCCGATTACGGCTTCATGCGCCGGGCGCTGGTCGCCTGCCTCTGCCTGGCGCTCGGCTCCGGACCGATCGGCGTTTTCCTGATGCTTCGGCGCATGAGCCTGATGGGCGATGCGATGAGCCATGCGGTGCTGCCGGGCGCGGCGATCGGCTACTTGGTCGCCGGTTCGCTGTCGCTGACCGCGATGGGGATCGGCGGACTTGTGGCGGGGCTTTCCGTGGCGCTGCTTTCCGGCGTGGTCAGCCGCGCCACGGTGCTGCAGGAAGACGCCAGCTTTGCGAGCTTTTACCTGACTTCGTTGGCTCTGGGCGTCTTGATCGTCTCGCTGCGCGGCTCCAACGTCGATCTCCTGCACGTACTGTTCGGCACCATTCTCGCCATCGACGGCCCCGCGCTCGTCCTCATCGGCTCGATCACATCGGTGACGCTGGTCATCCTGGCGATCGTCTACCGGCCGCTGGTGGCGGAATGTTTCGATCCGGGCTTCCTGCGCACCGTCGGCGGCCGCGGGCCGGTCTATCACGCGCTGTTCCTGCTGCTCGTCGTGCTCAACATGGTCGCGAGCTTCCAGGCGCTCGGCACGCTGATGGCGGTCGGGCTGATGATGCTGCCGGCAGCGATCGCGCAGCTTTGGGCCCGCAGCCTGACCGCGATGATGGCGCTTGCCGCCGCCGCGGCCGCTGTCTCCGGTTATGTCGGGCTGATCGCCTCCTACCATCTCGAACTCGCCTCCGGCCCGACGATCATCATGACGGCAGCGGTGATCTACGGCTTTTCCATCCTCTTCGCACCGTCCGGCCTTGCCCGGCGGCTCTTTCCCCGCCCGCATCTCGCAGGCTGACTTCAAGGAGACTTCGATGATATCCCGCAGACTGCTTCTCTCCGCCGCCGTTCCCGCCCTCATGGCCTTTTCCGCGGTGCCTGCCTTCGCGGACACGCTGAAAGTCGTCGCCTCCTTCACGGTGCTCGGCGATGTCGTCTCCCAGGTGGGGGGCAAACACGTGAAGGTGACGAACCTCGTCGGCCCGAACGGCGATCCCCATGAATTCGAGCCGTCGCCGGCGGATGCCAAGAACCTCAAGGCGGCGCAGGTGGCCTTTGTCAGCGGCGAAGGCCTGGAAGGCTGGATGGATCGGCTGATCACCGCATCGGGCTACAAGGGCAAGCCCATCGTCGTCTCGCAAGGCGTCAATACGCGCACCATGGACGAGGACGGCAAGACGGTGACCGATCCGCATGTCTGGAACAGCCCGGTCAACGTGAAGGTCTGGGTCGCCAATATCGAAAAGGCGCTGTCGGAGGCAGATGCGGCCGATGCCGGCGCCTTCAAGGCGAATGCCGAAGCCTATCTCCAGAAACTCGACGCGATGAACGCCTATGCGCATTCCAAGTTCGACGCGGTACCCGCCGACCGCCGCAAGGTGCTGACCAGCCACGACGCCTTCGGTTATTTCGGCCGCGAATACAATGTCAGCTTCCGGGCGCCGCTCGGCCTCTCGACCGAAACGGAAGCCTCTGCCGCCGACGTCGCCAAACTGATCGAGCAGATCAAGGCCGAGGGGGTGAAAACCTATTTCCTCGAAAATTCCAACGATCCGCGGCTGGTGAAGCAGATCGCCAAGGCGACGGCTGCCCAGCCGGGCGGCGAGCTTTATGTCGAATCGCTCTCGGATGCCAAGGGACCGGCGCCGACCTATGAAAAGATGTTTCGCTACAATGTCGACCAGATCGCCGCGGCGATGGCGAAATCGAGCTGACGCGCCTGGCTGAGCGGGCCGTTTGTCCAGCGGCATGTCCCCATCTCAACCCTCATCCCTGTGCTCGTCACAGGGATCCAGCAGCGCCGCGTCTGCGGCGCGGTTGATTCTCTCCAGCCCAAGGACTTGGGCTGACTGGATTCCTGTGACGAGCACAGGAATGAGGGGAGTACGGGACGGCGGCACCGTTCAACATCTAACGTTAGCAGGCAAAACGCCGCGAGCTATCTGTCTCACACAGCCATATCGAAAACCAGAAGCCCCGACAGCCCGCCGTCGGCGGAACCGATGATCCGATCGCCGACAGCTATGTGGTCCGGATGGACGAGATAGGCGTCGCGGGCCTCCGGGTTCTCGAAAGTCACGATGAAACCGTCGAGAAAGCCGCCGTTCAGGCCTTCCGGGGAGACGTTCTGGCCGAATTTGACATCGACGATGCCGGGCGTGACGTTCCTGAGCGCTGCAACAGCATCATAGACCGACTGTTTTTCGGCCTGCTGGATGGCCGCCTTGAAGCGGATGAATACGCAATGCAGGATCATGGACCGACCTCCCCGAGTTGTCTGCGGCAGAATAGTGGCTGATGCTGCGAGCGCAACAGCGGCTCAGGCGATTTCCAGAAGAAGCGCACGGTGGTCGGAAACTTCCGGCTCGGCGACCACATCGAAATTCTCGACCTTCACATCCGGGGTCACCAGCAGGTAGTCCGCATAACGGCCGTCCTTCGGATACCAGGAGGTGCGGGTGTCGGTGAAGCCACGGGTGGTGACGAGATCGGTGAGGCCGAGTTTTCCGAGAATGGCGAAGGTCTCGCTGCCGGGAAGCAGATTGAGATCGCCGCAGACGACCAGCGGTTCACCCGGCTGCCGGATCTTCTCGATCAGCGCGACGAGAGCATGAGCCTGGGCCAATCGGGCCGGCGTATCGTCCTTGCCTGAGAGATCCCGCAGGCCGTGCATCTGAACGATGGTCATCGCCGAGCCGGTATCATGGCGAAAAATCCGCAAGCCATGGGCGTTGCGGGGACGCGGATGGTCGCCGAAGCCGGAAAGCGGGAAGTCGCCGTGGATGAAACCCTGCGCCTGGCCGATCACCGACAGGTCCTGCCGGACAAAGGTGGCTAGCCCCCATTCGGACATCACCTGGCGATCGCCGTCGTAAAGGGGGCCACGCGCGGCAGGGGCGAAAAACGCCCGGTGCCCGGGCATGATCTCCGTCACGTCCTCCAGCAGGCTGGCACGCTGGGGCAACTCGAAATTGCCTTCGCGAAAGGTCAGCCAACCGCCGTCATATGACGCGACATGGGTGACTTCCTGGAGGCAGAGCACGTCCGGAGCCGCATCTCTCAGATACTGCATCAGCGGCGCATGCACGCGGCCGCCCCAGGCGTTGAGGGAGATCAGGCGCAAGGTCATCGCTCAGCGCTCCGCGGAAACCATGAGGATCATCGGACGGTCCATCTCCTCGGCAAGTGCCGGATTGGCGGCAAGCTGATCCGGCGAGGGATGCCATTCGACGACGCGGCCGATGGCAAAACCGCCATCGATCAGCGTATTCAGCGTCGTGCCGATGGTGCGGTGATATTTGACGACGCCCTTGGCGAGCCAGTCGGTCGTGCGCCGACCCTCGACCGAATAGCCATCCACCGGCCAGAATCTCTGGCCCGCTTCATCCGTCCGCCAGCCGGGATTTTGGGAAGCCATATAGATCGGGTGTTCGATGGTGAAAACAAATTTTCCGCCCGGCACGAGGGCGGAATGAACCTCGGCCACCAGCCGACCGAAATCTTCCAGGTAATGGAAGGCGAGCGAGCTGTAGGCGAGATCGAAGGCTGCCGTGGGCAGTTCGACCCGCTCCAGATCGGCGATTTCATAAGTGATGGCCGGATGAGCGTTTTCCGTCCGAGCCTTGGCGATCATGTTTTCCGAGAGGTCGAGGCCGAGCACGGAGGCGGCGCCCTCCGCCGCCGTAAAACGCGAGAACCAGCCGAAACCGCAGCCGAGATCGACGACGCGCAGGCCGGTCATCTCAGGCAGCAACGTCCTGATCATCGGCCATTCGGCGGCGCCGGCCAGCCCATGGACCGAGCGGCCGAGCTGGCTGTAGCCTTCGAAGAATTCCGGCGTGTCATAGACGTTCTGAGCCATCGATCCCCTCCCCTGCTTGGGCGACTACTTCTTCTTGAACGGTGCCATGCCGAGGCGGGCAAGCTCGTCGGCGCGCTCGTTTTCCGGATGGCCGGCATGGCCCTTCACCCAGTGGAGCGTCACCTTGTGCTTGTTGCGCGCTTCCTCCAGCTGCTGCCAGAGTTCGGCATTCTTCACCGGCTTCTTGTCGGCGGTCTTCCAGCCGTTCTTCTTCCAACCGAAGATCCATTTGGAAATGCCGTCCATCACATATTTGCTGTCGGTGTGAAGGTTGACTTCGCACGGGGTTTTCAGCGCGTTCAGCGCGGAGATCGCCGCCATCAGCTCCATTCGGTTGTTGGTCGTCTCGGCCTCGCCGCCGAACATTTCCTTTTCCGTCTCGCCATAACGCAGGATGGCGCCCCAGCCGCCCGGGCCGGGATTGCCGGAACAGGCGCCGTCGGTGAAAATCTCTATCTGCTTCATGATGCGGACAATCTTTCCTCGGTCAGCCCGTATTCGCTGGCCGATATGATTTGGCGGTGGAAGCGCAGCTTGCGCAGATATTCGAGCGGATCCTTCTTGACCACCAGCGCGCCGGCCGGCGTCGTCAGCCAGTCGTAGAGCCTCGTCAGGAAGAACCGCAGCGCCGAACCGCGGGCGAGGATCGGCAGGGCCTCGATCTCGGCTTTATCAAGCGGACGGACACTCTGGTAACCTTCGAGCAGCGCCTGGCCCTTGGTGAGACTGTAGGCGCCGTCCTTTTCGAAACACCAGGCATTCAGGCAGATCGAGACGTCATAGGCGAGCAGGTCGTTGCAGGCGAAATAGAAGTCGATCAGGCCGGACAGCTCGTCGCCCAGGAAGAAGACATTATCCTGGAAGAGATCCGCATGGATGACGCCAGCGGCCAAGTCCTTCGGCCAGTTCCGGTCCAGATGATCCAGTTCCGAGGAAATCTCGTCCTGCAGGCCGGTTTCGACCTCGTCGGCGCGTGCTGCGGACTTTTCCCAAAGCGTCTTCCAGCCCTCGACGGAAAGCGAGTTCGGGCGTATCAGCTCGAAATCCTGGCCGGAGAGGTGCATCCGGGCAAGCGCCTTTCCGACCTCGCGGCAATGTTTCGCCTCCGGCTTCCTCAGCCACATGCCTTCGAGGAAGGAGATCAGCGCGGCGGGCCGGCCGGACAGGGTGCCGTAGAGATTTCCGTCGTTGCGCGGCAGGGGCAGCGGGCAGGACAGGCCGCCGGCCGCCAGATGCTGCATCAGGCCGAGGAAAAACGGCAGATCACGCTCGTCCGTCCGCTTTTCGTAAAGCGTCAGGATCAGCGGATCACGGGTGGTGTGCAGCAGGAAATTCGAATTCTCGACGCCCTCTGCTATCCCCTTGTAGGAGGTTAGTTCGCCGACATCGTATTCAGTCAGGAACTGCTTCAGGTCGTCTTCGGTGATATCGGTATAAACGGCCAAGGTGGTCTCACGGTGCGTGGGAAAACAGAGTATTCAGTTCAAGGGCACACCCCCCTCTGTCACTTCGTGACATCTCCCCCTCAAGGGGGGAGATCATTGGGAGGATGCCGCCCCGGCTCCTTGCCGATCTCCCCCCTTGAGGGGGAGATGCCCGGCAGGGCAGAGGGGGGTGCTCCAGGCCACACTCGCTCACGCTCGCGCTCCATTCACCCAGGCCATATCGTCGACCGTCAAAGGCACGTTGCGCAGCTCGCGGTTGACGAGGAAGTTTTCGGTTTCCTCCGCGGTGATCGCCAGTTCGATCTCGGCGTCGAAACGGTCCTTGAAGGCGGCAATGATCTCGTCGACGATGACTTCGGGGGCCGATGCGCCGGCGGAGAGGCCGAGCGTGCCGATGCGGCCGATCTCGTCCCAGTTCAGTTCCGAGGCGCGCTGCACCAGGAGGGAGCGCTTGGCCCCTGCCCGGAGCGCCACTTCGACCAGCCGCTTGGAGTTCGACGAGTTCGGTGCGCCGACGACGATGAAGAGGTCGCAGCCGGGAGCTGCTTCCTTCACCGCTTCCTGGCGGTTGGTGGTGGCGTAGCAGATGCTGTCGGCGGAAGGCGCGGTGAGGTTCGGGAAACGCTCCTGCAGCTTGGCGATGACGCCTGCGGTGTCGTCGACCGAGAGCGTCGTCTGGGTGACATAGCCGAGATTGTCGGGATCCTCGGGAATGTAGGCTTCCGCATCGGCGATCGTATCGATCAGCGACACCGTGCCCGGCGGCAGCTGGCCCATCGTGCCGATCACTTCCGGATGACCGGCATGACCGATCAGCACTACGTGGCGACCGAGGCGCTGGTGGCGCATCGCCTGCTTGTGGACTTTCGATACTAGTGGGCAGGTGGCATCGAGATAAAAGAGATTGCGGGCCTCAGCATCCTCGGGCACCGATTTGGGCACGCCGTGGGCGGAAAACACCACCGGCTGCTCGCGATGTTCGGCCGGGATCTCGTCCAGTTCCTCGACGAAAATCGCGCCCTTGGCTTCCAGCCCCTCGACCACATAACGGTTGTGGACGATCTCGTGGCGAACATAGACCGGGGCGCCATACTCCTTCAGCGCCAGCACGACGATCTGGATCGCCCGGTCGACGCCGGCGCAGAAACCGCGCGGGCCGCAGAGGCGGATCTTGAGCGGGCTTTTTTCTAGAATGGATGATGCCATCAAATCAGGACGCCAGGACTGTCAACACGAGAGCGAGAATGGCCGGACCGCCCTGGATGAGCAGGATGCGCGGCTTGACCGACCACGCGCCATATATAGCGGCAATGATGACGCACACAAGAAAGAAGAGCTTCAGTTGGAAGGCGAAGACGGGATCGGCCTGTAGCAGCGACCAGAAAAGGCCGGCCGCCAGGAAGCCGTTGTAGAGCCCCTGATTGGCGGCGAGAACCTTCGTCGCCGCGGCCTGTTCCGGCGACATGCGGAACACTTTCCGGCCGGTCGGGCCGGTCCAGAGGAACATTTCGAGGACCAGAAACCCGACATGCAGAAGCGCGGTCAGCGCTACAAAAATATTCGCCAGAAGTGTCATAACGTCGCCCCGATTCCCGCAACTCTCTGCCAAGGCTATCGCAATTGCGGATCTCAGGCCATGCGGGCTCAGACGCGCTTGCGGCGAAAAACCATGCCGATAACGACCGCGACCAGGGCCGCCGCCAGACCGTACCAGGTGACGGCATATTGCAGGTGGCTGTTCGGCAAGTCGAACTGAGTGACGCCGCCCTTCGGCCAGCCGCCCGGATTGGCGACCGACGCATCGGCATCCACGAAGAACTGCACGACCTTGGAAGCGTCGATGCCGGTGGTCGAGGCCATGGCATCGAGATCCTTCCAGTAGAAGATGTTCTTCGCCAGATCGTTGTCCGGCACGATCGAGGACGGCTTTTCGCCGAGCCGCACGCGGGCGTAACCGGTAACGGTCTGCTGGCCGGCAACCTCTCCGGCGGCGCGGGTCTTCGGGTCCTTCATCTCGTAAGGCACGAAACCGCGGTTGACGAACAGGACGCGGCCATCGGCAAGCGTCATCGGCGTATAGACGTAGAACCCGGTCTGGCCGTTGAAGGTCGCGAAGAAATGCCGTTCCTTCGGGTGGTCGAACGTGCCGGTGACCGAGACGCGGCGATATTCGATATCACCGCCGGATTTTTGCATTGCTTCGATGCCGGAAAGCTGGACGGGTGCAGCCGCCCGCCGCTCGGCGATATCGGCGAGCAGCCCTTCCTTCCAATGCAGCCGCTCCACCTGCCAGGTTCCGAGCGACAGGAGGATGACCAGCGCCGCCAGCACCACGCCGACAGTCGCAATCATCCGGCCGCGGCCGCGGGCCGGCGTTTCAGGCCTGGTCTTCGTCTGAATGTTCATGGATCAAACCAGTTCGATGCGAAGCGTTCTTCCGACAGCCGCGGCGGCGCGGCGGAGCGTGAGCAACGTGACGGACGGATAATGCGGATCGAGCAGCCGATCGAGTTGCTGGCGGCTGGAATGCATACGTTCCGCCATGGCCTTCTTCGTCAGCCCCTTCTCAGCCATCGCCGTCCGAACCTGATCGGCGATCACCTGTTTCAGGGCAACCGCCTCGGTTTCCTCCAAGAGACCGTCGGCGTCGAGGAAGTCATCGAAGCTTTCGGTTCTGTCGACATAGCCTTTCGCGTCGTTCATGCGTCTATCTCTCTTTTTCGTTTCAAGGCCAGATCGATGTCCTGCGCCGGCGTCTTTTGCGTTTTCTTTTCGAACCCGTGCAGCAGGATCATTTCTTCCTCATGAATGAAGAAGATCACTCTTGCGATGCGGCCCGAAGACAGGTTGCTTCGAACTTCCCACAGAGCATGACCGAGCGACCGGCAATAGGGCATTCCGAGCGGCCATCCGAATTCGACGCGCTGGATATCGATGCCGATCTGCCGTCGGTCTTCGCGGGAAAGCTCCATCAGCCAATCGCGGACGGGCTTACGGCCGCTTCCGGTCGCATAAAACCGCCCGACAATCTTCTTCAGCACCCCAACCATCCAACATCAATGTAACAAATTTGGGACATTCCGCAAAAGAAAAAGGGCGGCTCGTCGCCGCCCTCTCCGAATTCATATCGACCCGATCAATGGGCCAGCGGCGCACCCCAGCCACCCCAGACGTAGATGGCGAAGAACAGGAAGAGCCAGACCACGTCGACGAAGTGCCAGTACCAGGCGGCGGCTTCGAAGCCGAAATGCTTGGTGGGCGTGAAGCCTCCGGCAACCGCGCGCAGCAGGCAGACCAGCAGGAAGATCGTGCCGATCAGCACGTGGAACCCGTGGAAGCCAGTCGCCATGAAGAAAGTCGCACCGTAGATCGAGTTCGAGAACGCGAATGGAGCGTGCATGTACTCGTAAGCCTGGACGCTGGAGAACAGGATGCCAAGCGCAACGGTGAGCGCCAGGCCGGTGACCAGGCCCTTGCGGTCGCCGTGTAGCAGCGCATGGTGAGCCCAGGTGACGCAGGTGCCCGACAAAAGCAGGATGACGGTATTGTAGATTGGCAGGTGCCAGGGATCGAGGACCTCGACACCCTTTGGCGGCCACTGACCGCCGAGGAACTCGACACGGGTCGCCTGGATCGCCTCGTTGGCATAGAGGCTGGCATCGAAAAAGGCCCAGAACCAGGCGACGAAGAACATCACTTCGGAAGCGATGAACATGATCATGCCGTAGCGCAGGTGCAGCGAAACGACGCGGGTATGGGCGCCTGCATCGCCTTCCTTGATCGTGTCCGACCACCAGCCGATCATCGTGTAGAGGATGATCGCAAGACCGATGAAGAAGAGCCACGGCGTGGCAAGGTTCAGGCCGAAGATATGGAACTGGCCGCCATGCAGATAACGCATGTAACCGACGCCACCAAAGGTGATGATGAAGGCGCCGATCGAAGCCAGGATCGGCCACGGGCTCGGATCGATGATGTGGTAGTCGTGATTTTTCTGATGCGCGTCGGCCATGTCAGAATCCCCGGATGAATGCCTGCTTCGCCGGAAAACCGGCGAACCCTCTTAAAGTTTCCCCACGCCTGTGTTCTGGGTACCCGTCTTCTGGGCGCCCGCCTTCTGGCCTTCCGGCAGAGCGGCGACCGGTTTGCTCGGCTCGCTCGGATAGAAGGTGTAGGACAGAGTGATCGTCTTGATGTTCTTGGTCTCTTGGGCCGTGGCGAACTCCGGGTCAACGAAGAACACCACCGGCATCTGGACCGACTGGCCGGGCTGCAGCGTCTGCTCCGTGAAGCAGAAGCACTCGACCTTGTTGAAATAGGCGCCCGCTTCCATCGGCGTGACGTTGAAGACGGCGCTGCCCGTCGTCGGCTTCGACGATCGATTGGTGGCGCTATATTCGATCTGCACGGTCTCGCCGATCTTCGGGCTGACTGCCTTGGCGGGCTTGAACTCCCAGTTCAGGCCCGGCGAAATGTTGGCGTCGAACGTCACCTGGATCGACTTGTTCAAGATCTTGTCGGAATACTGCTCGACGCGCTGGGTGGTGCCGTTATAGCCGGTGACCTGGCAGAACAGCCGGTAGAGCGGCACGGATGCATAGGCGGCGCCGACCATGCCTGCCACAAAAACAGCGCAGCCGGCGAAGATCGCGGCGTTGCTCACCCGTTTTGCCTGACCGTTCTGAATTCCGTCCGCCATCGGTTCCACCCTAGTTCCCGACCCCGCCGATTTTCACCAGCGTCATGATGTAGAAGAGGACCACAAGCCCGGCCAAAACCAGACCGAGCGCGATATTGCGGTTGCGGCGCGACTTCCTCTGGGCTTCGTTGAGCTTGACTGTCTCGATCACAGCAAACCTCCCAGGAGGTGCGGCAGTCCCGCCAGCAGCCGGTCGGCCAGCAGGCCCGAGAAGATCGCAAAGAGATAGATGATCGAATAGGCGAACATCTTCTTCGCCGGCATCATCTTTTCGTCGCCGTCTGGCATGCGCCGGACGGCGATGGAACAGATGACGAAGATCGCGCCGAGCACGGCGGCGAAGATGCCGTAACCGAGGCCGGCAAGACCGGTGAGGGTGGGAGCGACCGCAATGACAGCGGTCAGCACAGCATAGACGATCATCTGGTTCTTGGTGGAGGCTTCGCCTGCAACATTCGGCATCATCGGCACGCCGACCGAGCCGTAGTCGCGCATCTTGAAGAGCGCGAGCGCCCAGAAATGTGCTGGCGTCCACAGGAAGATGATCAGGAACAGAAGAATGCTGTCGAGCGATACGCCGCCCGTCACGCAGGCCCAGCCGATCATCGGCGGGAAAGCGCCGGAAGCGCCGCCGATGACGATGTTTTGCGGCGTCGAACGCTTCAGCCACATCGTGTAGACGACGGCGTAAAAGAAGATCGTGAAGGCGAGCAGGCCGGCTGAAAACCAGTTGACCGCGAGGCCAAGGATGACCACCGAAAAGACCGAAAGCGTCAGGCCGAAGGCGAGCGCTTCCTCGGGCAGGATGCGACCGGCCGGGATCGGGCGCTTGGCGGTGCGGCTCATAATGGCGTCGATATCGGCGTCATACCACATGTTGAGCGCACCGGAGGCGCCAGCGCCGACCGCGATGCAGAGAATGGAAATCACGCCGAGGACCGGATTGATCTGACCTGGCGCCAGAATGAGGCCGGCGAATGCGGTGAAGACCACGAGCGACATCACCCGGGGCTTCAGGAGCTCGAAGAAATCGCGCGCGCTCGCTTCCGAGAGGCGCGAGCCTCCATCGGTGCCGAGAGCGTCGTGATTGTCCATAACCGTCATTGAACCGTCCTGTTTGGTATTTCAAGGCATCGCGCTGCCGCGATGCCCTTCTTCAAAGATGAACCGCTTACTTGACGCGCGGCAGCTGTTCCCACTGGTGGTACGGCGGCGGCGAAGAAAGCTGCCATTCCAGCGTCGTCGCGCCTTCGCCCCATGGATTGTCGCCGGCAACGCGCTTCTTTGCGAAGGCTTCCCAGACGCCGAAGAGGAAGATCAGCACGCCGACGAAGGAGATGTAGGAGCCGACGGAGGAAACGTAGTTCCAACCGGCAAATGCATCCGGATAGTCGATGTAGCGGCGCGGCATGCCGGCGAGGCCGAGGAAATGCTGCGGGAAGAACACCAGGTTCACACCGATGAACATGACCCAGAAGTGCAGCTTGCCGATGAACTCGTTGTACATGTAGCCGAACATCTTCGGGAACCAGTAATACCAGGCCGCGAAGATGGCGAAGACCGCGCCGAGCGACAGAACGTAGTGGAAGTGGGCCACGACGTAATAGGTATCATGCAGCGACCGGTCGAGGCCGGCATTGGCGAGCTGAACGCCCGTGACGCCGCCGACGGTGAACAGGAAGATGAAGCCGATTGCCCAGATCATCGGGGTGGAGAAGGTCAAGGAGCCGCCCCACATCGTCGCGATCCAGGAGAAGATCTTGATGCCGGTCGGGACGGCAATGACCATCGTCGCGAAGACGAAGTAACGCTGCGTGTCGAGCGACATGCCGACCGTGTACATGTGGTGGGCCCAGACGATGAAGCCGACGGCGCCGATCGCGACCATGGCATAGGCCATGCCGAGATAACCGAAGACGGGCTTCTTCGAGAAGGTCGAAACGATATGGCTGATGATGCCGAAGCCGGGCAGGATCAGGATGTAGACTTCCGGATGACCGAAGAACCAGAACAGGTGCTGGAACAGGATCGGGTCGCCGCCGCCTTCCGGAGAGAAGAAGGTGGTGCCGAAGTTGCGGTCGGTCAGAAGCATGGTGATGGCGCCCGCCAGGACCGGCAGCGAAAGCAGCAGCAGGAAGGCGGTAACCAGAACCGACCAGGCGAAGAGCGGCATCTTGTGCAGCGTCATGCCCGGAGCGCGCATGTTGAGGATCGTGGTGATGAAGTTGATCGCACCGAGGATCGAGGACGCGCCGGCGACATGCAGCGCGAAGATCGCCAGGTCGACTGCCGGTCCCGGATTGCCCGCAGTCGAGAGCGGCGGATACATGGTCCAGCCGCCACCGACGCCATAGGCGCCTGCCGGGCCCTCGACGAACATCGACAGCAGCAGCAGCAGGAAGGCCGGAACGATCAGCCAGAAGGAGATGTTGTTCAGGCGCGGGAAAGCCATGTCCGGTGCGCCGATCATGATCGGCACCATCCAGTTGGCGAAACCGCCGATCATCGCCGGCATGACCATGAAGAAGATCATGATCAGTGCGTGAGCGGTGGTGAACATGTTGAACATCTGCTTGCCGCCATCGATCGCGGCGTCGCCTTCGTAGCCGTAGACTATCGCGGCCAGGCCGTGGAAGATCTGGATGCCAGGCTCCTGCAGCTCCATGCGCATGGCAACGGAAAGAAGGCCGCCGATGATGCCCGCAATGATCGCGAAGATCAGGTAGAGCGTGCCGATGTCCTTGTGGTTGGTCGAAAACAGCCAGCGGGCAGCAAAGCCCGGCTTATGCGAATGATCATGATGATCGTCGTGAGCATGCGCATCGTGAGAGGTGCGAGCCTGAGCGTGATCGTCGTGAGCGGAATGTCCAGCCATTGTCCTCACTCCCCTTGATTACTTGGATTCGTTTGCGGCGACGGCGAAGTTGCCGGCCGGCTTGTCGACGGCTGCCATCAGGCCCTTGTAGGCGCCCGGCAGGTCGGTCGCAGCAGCAGCGAGCCAAGCCTTGTACTTGTCTTCAGACACGACGCGGATGGCGATCGGCATGAAGGCATGGTCCTTGCCGCAAAGCTCGGAGCACTGGCCATAATAGAGGCCTTCGTTCTCGGCCTTGAACCAGGTTTCGTTGAGGCGACCCGGAACGGCGTCGATCTTGATGCCGAAAGCCGGCATGGCGAAGGCATGGATAACGTCGGACGGAGCGGCCGTCACCAGCATGCGCACGGTCTTGTTGACCGGGATGATCAGTTCGTTATCGACGGCCAGCAGCTTCGGATAGACGGCGAGATCGGTCTTGCCGGCGCTCGCGCGATCGGGATCCTTCAGCAGGTACGAATCGAAGGCGACCGGGGTCTGCATGCCTTCATATTCATAGTTCCACTGCCACTGGGTGGCAGTGGCCTTGACGGTCATGTCCGAGTCCGGAATTTCGAGCTGGGCATTCAACAGGTTGAAGGAGGGGATGGCGAGGAAGAAGAGAATGAGAACCGGGCCAAGCGTCCAGATGATCTCGATCGCCGTATTGTGGCTGACGCGCGACGGCACCGGATTGGCGCTCGCACGGAACTTCACCGCGACGACGACCAGCAGCGCCAGGACCAGCAACGTCACCGGCACGATGAACCACAGGGTATAATGGTTGAACCAGCGGATCTGGTGCATGATCGGCGTTGCTGCCGCCTGGAAATCAATCTGCCACGGATGCGGCTGGTCCGCAAAACCTGCGGAAGCAAAGAGCAGACAGATGAGCGCCGTCATCACTGCAAAAGCCCTGTTCATCACTACATATCTCCCCATGCGTCTGATCTCGATCAAACCGAACGCAGAATCCAAGCTATATGGTCTGCTTCAATCACAGTTTGCCTGCCGCCGCAATATCTGGCGGGAAAAGCCCGTGCGGCATTTTTGCGCCTCCCGGAGAAGCCCGAAATCGTGCCATAATGATAGGCTATAGAGTCCCTTTTTGGGGGCGTTCGGCCCGTATTCCATAGGCCTTCCACACTTTCGGCGGCCTTACTATAGCCCCTGCGCCGACCAAAATCCGGCGATTTCTTTATAATAGTGTCGGTGGCGCCACTGGCCCGGGCCGAGTCCCATTTTCGCCGTACTCCACTGGAAAGAGGTCAGGGCTTTTCATTTCGCCCGGCGAACGCCAAGAATAGCCGCACTGATTCGTCTTCCAGAGGTTTCCATGGGTCGTCCCTCCCTGATCTGCGCCGGTCTCGCCGTGATGCTTGCAGCCGCCGTTTCGCTTCCCGCGTTCGCGCAGCAGCCGCAGCCCGCCC
>NZ_JALBGW010000102.1:0-16843 GCF_023006485.1 Neorhizobium sp. BETTINA12A | reverse complement strand
GATCGACAGCCGCGCCGCCTGCCTGACCCGCGAAACGCTTGCCTGGCATGACGGCCTTGCCGACTTCGCCTTCGCCATGCAGGGCCTCGGCACCGGCGCGATCGGCCTTTCCGGTTCTGAAGAGCTTCGCCGAACCGTCCTGCCGAAAGCGCAGTCCGGCGAATGGATCTCCGCCTTCGCGCTGTCGGAAAAGGAAGCCGGTTCGGATGTCGCCGCCATGGCCTGTGCTGCCCGAAAGGACGGCGACCACTATATCCTCGACGGTGAAAAGACCTGGATCTCCAACGGCGGCATTGCCGACGTCTACACGGTCTTCGTCCGCACCGGGGAAGCGCCCGGTACGCGCGGCATTTCTGCTTTCGTGGTGTTCGCCGACGATCCGGGCTTCTCCATTGCTGAGCGCATCGATGTCATCGCCCCGCATCCGCTGGCGACGATCCGCTTCGAAAACTGCCGCATCCCGGTTTCACGCCTGCTGGGCGTGCCTGGCGAAGGCTTCAAGATCGCCATGCGGACTCTCGACATTTTCCGAGCCTCCGTCGCCGCCGCCGCTCTCGGTTTCGCCAAGCGGGCACTGGATGAGGCGCTCGCCTATGCCAAGGCGCGGCCGATGTTCGGCAATCGCCTTTCCGACTTGCAGCTCACCCAGGCCGCTTTTGGCGACATGGCAGCCCAGATCGACGCCGGCGCACTCCTCACCTACCGCGCTGCCTGGCGTCGCGACGTGCAGGGCCTGCCGACCACCAAGGAGGCCGCGATGGCCAAGATGGTGGCGACGGAGAACGCCCAAAGCGTCATCGACCGGGCGGTACAGATCTTTGGCGGCCGCGGCGTGAAGAGCGGCGAGATTACCGAGAGCCTCTACCGGGAAATCCGGGCGCTGCGTATCTACGAAGGTGCGACCGAGGTTCAGAAGCTCATCATCGCCCGCGAACTGTTGAAGGCGTGAAGACGATCATGGCTTACACGACGTCCCGCCGATTGAACTTTGGAGATTGCGATCCCTCCGGCATCGCCTATTTCCCCTCCTATCTGAACATCATGGTCGGCGTTTGCGAGGAATTTTTCGGCGCGATCGGCTCGCCCTGGCCGGACATGATCGGCCACCGCAAGATCGGCGTGCCGACCGTGACGCTGGACGTCGCGTTCAAGAGCCCTGGCTACCATGGCGATATGATGGATTTCACCATCAAGGTTATGCGGATCGGCAACAGTTCCGCCGATCTCGAATACGAGGTGCGGGCCAACGACCGCTTGCTCTGGACCGCCAAGCAGCGGCTTGTCGCCACCTCGCACGAAACCCACAAGGCCCTACCCTGGCCCGACGATATGCGCTCAGCGCTGACACAGCATTTGGAGAAGAATAATGCACACCATCCTGCAGCCTGAAGGCTGGGCAAAACCGATCGGTTACGCCAACGGCGTCGCCGCCACCGGCCGCCAGGTCTTCGTCGGCGGGCAGATCGGCTGGAACGGCCAATGCCAGTTCGAAACCGACGATTTTGTCGGCCAGGTCAGGCAGACGCTGCAGAACGTTGTCGCCGTGCTGGCCGAGGCAGGCGCCGGACCCGAGCACATCACCACCATGACCTGGTATTTCACCGACAAGGCCGAATATCTCGGCAACCTCAAGGGCATCGGCCAGGTCTATCGCGAGATCATCGGCAAGCACTTTCCGGCCATGGCCGCCATGCAGGTGGTGGCGCTGGTGGAAGACCGCGCCAAGATCGAAATCCAGGCGACAGCCGTCATTCCGGCCTGAGGCAATCATGAACGAGACGATCGAATTTTCCGCTACGGTTTCCGCCACGATCCGGAACGGGGTTCTGGTCGTCACCATCGACAATCCGCCGGTCAATGCAACCTCTGTCGATGTCCGCAGCGGGCTGGAAAAAGCTCTCGCCTATAGCGAAACGACGGGCGAGATCACCGGCGTCACTATTACGGGCGCCGGAAAGACGTTCATCGGCGGTGCCGACATCAAGGAATTCGGCAAGCCCGCCATGGAGCCGACCCTGCCTGATGTCATAGACAAGATCGAAGGTCTGTCGAAACCTGTCGTCGCAGCGCTGAACGGTGCAGCACTCGGCGGCGGTCTCGAAGTGGCACTTGCCTGCCACTACCGCATCGCCTCGCCAGCTGCACAGGTCGGCTTGCCGGAAGTCAAACTCGGCATCGTGCCGGGCGCCGGCGGAACGCAACGCCTGCCGCGCCTGATCGGCATTCCGGCAGCGCTCGACCTCATCACCTCCGGACGTTCGGTGAAGGCCGAGGAAGCCCTGAAGCTCGGGATCATCGACGAGGTGGTCGCGGGCGATCTCGTCGAGGCAGCAATATCCGCGGCCTTGACCTTGGCTGAGAAACCACTCCGCCGCACGGGCGAGCTGAACATCGCCGCTATCGATTCGGCCGAAATCGAAAAAGCCTCGGCCAAGATCCTCGCCAAGGTGCGCGGCCAGAAGGCGCCGGTGGAAGCAGTTCGGCTGATCACCGCGTCCAATCGCCCGCTTGCCGAAGGACTGGCAGATGAACGCGCCACCTTCCTGGCACTGCGCGACAGCCGCGAGGCGGCAGCGCTACGCCATGTCTTCTTTGCCGAGCGGGAATCTTCCAAGGTCGAAGGTCTGGAAGGTGTCAAGCCTCGCCCGGTCGAGACCATCGGCATCTGCGGCCTGGGCCTCATGGGCAGTGGCATCGCAGTCGCAGCCCTTGGCGCCGGTTATTCGGTGATCGGCCTCGATCAAACGTCGGAAGCCGCCGAAAAGGGCCGCCAACGCATCATCGGCCTGCTGGAGCGCAATGTCGCCGCAGGCCGCCTCGACGAGGCCGGGTTCGAGGCCCAGAAGGCGCGCCTTTCCGCGACAGCGGAAGATGTCGATCTCGCCCGTTGCGATCTCGTCGTCGAAGCCGTGTTCGACGATCTCGCGGTCAAGACCGATCTCTTCCGGCGTCTCGACAAGGTCATCCGCCCGGATGCCGTGCTGGCGACCAATACCAGCTATCTGAACCCGGACGAGATCGCCGCCGCGACCGCCCATCCGGAACGGGTGCTTGGCCTGCATTTCTTCTCGCCTGCCCACGTGATGCGCCTCCTGGAAGTCGTGCGCTGCGCCAAGACCGCACCGGATGTGCTGGCGACAGGGCTGGCGGTCGCCAAGAAACTGCGCAAGCTGCCGGTCGTCACCGGCGTCACCGAAGGCTTCATCGGCAACCGCATCTTTTCCGCCTATCGCCGTGAAGCCGAATTTCTGCTGGAAGACGGCGCCCTGCCGCACGAGGTCGATGCTGCGCTGGAAGACTACGGTTTCCCCATGGGCTTGTTCGCCGTCTACGACATGGCCGGCCTCGAAATCGCCTGGGCCCGCCGCAAGCGGCAGGCGGCCACCCGCGATCCCTCGGTGCGTTATGTCGAGATTGCCGATACGCTCTGCGAGGCGGGACGCCTGGGCCAGAAAACCGGCCGCGGCTGGTACGATTATCCGAACGGCAAGCGGACCGTCGACCCGGAGGTGACCGCTATCATAGAAGCCGCGCGAGCCCAAAAGGGCATCACCCCGCGCACATTTTCGAGGAACGATATTCTCGAAAGATTGCTCGGCGCAATGTCATTGGAAGGTGAGGCCCTGCTGGCGGAAGGGATCGCCGCGAGGAGCAGCGATATCGACCTGGTGATGATCAACGGCTACGGCTTTCCCGCCCATAAGGGCGGTCCGATGTTTGCCAGGACTTAAGGCTTACGAAGGCGCCTTTAAAAACATAAACCCCTGATACGCTTGTAATATTCCGATGCCTTCAAGGTCTTTGAGACCCTTTTGCGTGCTCGGAATCCGCTCGCCCGAAAGAGTTACGCTCATTTGATCAAACATGCTTGCATGTTTCCTTAAATCGCCTATTGTTTGCCCAAGCCTCGCAAGTAGGCATCTCAAAACAACGACAGGGAACGCTGCATGCTCACACTTCCAGAGCTCACTCCGTCGAGATATTTTAATCATAAAATATCTACCGCATCGTTGTCCCGTATTCCGACTGTCTCGTGGCGCGCTTAGGAGATCATGATGCCTTTCCCGTTTTCTGCATTCAAACGTAAGATGCTGCTGGGTACCATCGCCGCAGCTGCGATCGCAGCTCCACTTGGAGGCCTGGCCCAGGCGGCGGATTTCAAGTTCGCCGGCCCGCTCGATGCCTATACGCTTGACCCCCATGCGGTTTCGAACACGCTGATCTTCGCCGTTCTCGCCAATGTCTACGAACCGCTTGTCCGCCGTAACGCCGAGCAGAAGATCGAGGCGGCACTTGCGACCGACTGGAAGCAGGTAGACGGCACGACCTGGGAATTCAACCTTCGCAAGGATGTGAAATTTTCGAACGGCAATGCCTTCAATGCCGATGACGTAATCTTCTCGCTGACCCGCGGCCAGGCCGGTGGCATCAAGGCAAACCTGAATTCGATCGCTTCGATCGAGAAGGTCGACGATTACAAGATCCGCATCAAGACCCGCGCCATCAACCCGATCCTGCCGAACCAGATCACCAACTGGTACATCATGGACAAGGAATGGGCCGAAGCGAACAACACCGTGCAGCCGGGTGCCGCCAACAACGCCACCGAGACCTTTGCCAACCGCAATGCCATGGGCACCGGTCCCTACGTCATCAAGGAGCGAGATCCGGGTGTGAAGACGGTCTTTGCGCCGAACTCTGGCTGGTGGGACAAGAAGACCGGCAATGTCGATAATGCGACGTTCTTCGTCATCCCCAACCCGTCGACCCGCGTATCCGCCCTCATCTCCGGCGAAGTCGACATGATCGACGGCGTGCCGCCGCAGGATGCCGAGCGCATCGAGAACGATCCGAAGCTGCATATGCAGGCGGGCCCCGACCTGCGCACCATCTACATCCAGCCGGACGTCGCCCGGGACAGCCTGATCTTTGGCAGCGAAAAGACCAAGAACCCCTTCAAGGAGCTCAAGGTCCGCCAGGCCATGGAGCTGGCGATCGATACCGGCGCGATCCAGAAACGCATCATGCGCAATTTCTCTGTCCCTGTCGGCCTGCCGATCGGCAAGGAAGTCAATGGTTTCGATGCTGCCCTCGGCGCGCCGGTAAAGCCGGACGTCGATAAGGCCAAGGCGCTGATGAAGGAAGCCGGCTATGAAAACGGCTTCTCCGTCACACTGGATTGCACCAGCGACCGTTTCATGAACGACGAAGCTACCTGCCTTGCTGTCGCCGCTTCGCTCGCCCGCATCAACATCAAGGTCGATCCGCGTGCCCAGCCGACCGCCAAGTGGGCGACCCAGGTCAACCCGCCGGAATATAATACCAGCATGGCAATGCTCGGTTATTCGCCGGCCACCTATGACGCCCACATCTTCCTGACCTCGATCGCCGCCACCCGCGACGCCAAGAGCGGCCTCGGCGCCTTCAACATCGGCGGTTATTCCAATCCGGAAGTCGACAAGCTGATCGACCTGATCGGCAAGGAGACCGACCAGGCCAAGCGCACCGGCTATATCACCCAGGCCTTCAAGCTCATGAAGGCCGACGTCGCCTTCATTCCGCTCCACCAGCTGAATATCCTCTGGGGCGTGAAGGACAACGTCACCGTCGTCCAGCCGGCCGACCTTGCCTATCCGCTGCGTTATTTCACGGTGAAGTAATGACCATTGCATCCGATATATCGAGGCAGCTCGCCGGCCTCGTGTCTTATCCCACGGTCAGTGCCGTATCGAACCTCGACCTGCTCAAATATGTCGAAGACCAGACCGGCCCCTTCGGCGGGCGTGTCCGGCGTTTTGCCAATCCCGAGGGCGACAAGGCAAACGTGCTGATCACGATCGGCCCGGAAGCGCCCGGCGGCATCATCTTCAGCGGCCACACGGATGTGGTGCCGACCGAAGGCCAGGCCTGGACCGGCGATCCGTGGACGCTCAGGGAAGCGAACGGCCGCCTGATCGGTCGCGGCGCCACCGACATGAAGGGTTTTCTCGCCTGCTGTCTTGCGGCCGTCCCCGGCATTGCCGCCAAGAACCTCAAGAAGCCCGTCCACCTCGCCTTTTCCTATGACGAGGAGGTCGGCTGCACCGGCGTCGGCTCAATGGCCGAATGGGTGGGCCAGAGCGACCTGAAGCCGCGGCTCGCGGTCATCGGCGAAGCGACCAGAATGGACATGATTGCGGCCCACAAGGGCGGACTGATCGGCTGGTGCCGCATCAAGGGCAAACCCGGCCACTCCTCCCAGCCGGATCGCTACGTCAACGCAGTCATGGTCGCCGGCGACATGATCGCCGAAATCAACCGCATCCGCGAGGACATGCGCAACGGCCCGCAGTTCGAAGGACTGGATCCGCCCTATTCGACCACCCAGGTCACCGTCATCAGGGGCGGCCTGCACGGCAATATCGTCTCCGAAAACTGCGAATTCTTCTGGGAAATGCGCCTCATTCCAGGTCAGAATACTTATGAAGTGCTGGACCACATGAAGCGTTTTGCTGCCGAAAAGCTCGAACCGGCCATGAAGGCGATCGATCCGTCCTGCGGCATCGTCTTCGACGTCCAGGCCAGCATCCCGGGCCTTAGACCCAACAACGACCCTGCGCTCGATGCGGAACTGTTGGCGCTTCTCGGCCGCACCGAACCCCGCTATGTTTCCTATGGCACGGAAGCGGGCATTTTCCAGATCGCCGGCGTCCCTTCGGTCGTCATCGGTCCGGGGGATATCGCCGATGCCCATCAGCCGGACGAATCGGTCGCGATCTCCGAGCTCGAGAAATGCGCCGCCTTCCTCGACCGGCTCGGGGACAGCTGCTGCTAAGGAATTTGTCGTGCTGAATTATGCCGCGTCACGGATCGTGCAGACGGTCATCGTCCTGCTGGTGATCAGCTTCATCGCCTTCCTGCTGGTCGCCAATATCGGCGACCCGCTGGCGGCCCTCCTCTCCGCCGACGCGACCGTCAACGAGCGGCTGGAACTGATCGCCAAGCTCGGCCTCGACCAGCCCCTCTGGACGCGCTTCCTGCATTTCATCGGCAACATGCTGCGGGGCGATTTCGGCTTTTCCTATCGCACACAGGACCCGGTCGCCAACCTGATCGCGGAACGCCTTCCCGCGACTGTCGAGCTCGCCTTCGTCAGCCTGCTGATCACCATCGTGGTGGGAGTGCCTGCTGGCATCTATTGCGGCGTCAACCCGAATTCGCTGTTCGGCCGCTTCATCATGCTGATCTCCACGGCCGGCATCACGCTTCCGAATTTCGTCGTGGGCATCCTGCTGATCGCGGTATTTTCCGTCCAGCTCGGCCTGCTCCCCTCGTTCGGGCGCGGCACGGTGGTCGATCTCGGCTTCTGGAAGACCGGGCTCCTCACCGTCTCCGGCTGGCGGGCTATCCTGCTGCCGGCAGCGACACTTTCCACCTTCCAGGTCGCCTTCATCATCCGCATGCTGCGCACCCAGCTGATGGAAGTCGGCCAGAGTGAGCACATCCGCTTTGCCCGCGCCCGCGGTCTGTCGGAAGCGCGCATCTGGTATGTCTATGCGATCAAGAACACCCTGCTGCCGGTCATCACCATGCTCGGCCTGCAGCTCGGCAACATTATTGCCTTTTCGGTGGTGACTGAAAACGTCTTCGCCTGGCCGGGCCTCGGCTCGCTGTTTCTGCAATCGATCCAGGGCGCCGACATTCCGGTCATCGCCATTTATCTCATCTTCGTCGGCCTGGTCTTCATGGTCATCAATCTGATCGTCGAGCTGCTTTACCCGCTGATCGACGCCCGTGTG
Source organism: Neorhizobium sp. BETTINA12A (assembly GCF_023006485.1). Lineage (NCBI taxonomy): Bacteria > Pseudomonadati > Pseudomonadota > Alphaproteobacteria > Hyphomicrobiales > Rhizobiaceae > Neorhizobium > Neorhizobium sp. BETTINA12A. Next base: position 9,065 of record NZ_JALBGW010000102.1, on the reverse strand, counting down.
CTGAGGAGGCAATCATGACGCCTGTCGTCAGCACCCCGGTAGCCGGCCCGGCTCGCCGCAGCAGAGGCGCCAAGCTTCTGCGCGCCATGCGCCGGGCGCCAGGCCCTACTTTCTGTGCCATCATGATCTTGGCCCTGCTGGTCTATGCCTTCGTCGTGCCGCTGTTCTCCCTGAACCCGTTCGAATTCTCCGGCATGTCGGTGCTGGACAGTTTCATTCCGCCGGCATGGATGGCGGAAGGGTCGGTTGATTTCCCGCTCGGCACAGACGACCAGGGCCGCAACCTGATCACCGCCATGGCCTATGGCATGCGCACCTCGATCATCGTCGGCTTCCTGTCGGTCACCATCGGCCTCGTCCTCGGCGGCAGCCTCGGCCTGATCGCCGGTTTCGTCGGCGGCAGGGTCGACGCCTTCATCATGCGCGTCGCGGACGTGCAGCTCGCCTACCCCGCCCTGCTGCTGGCGATGATCATCGATGGCGCCGCCCGCGCCGTGCTCGGCGCGGAACGCAGCGTGATGACCGCCATCACTATCGTAGTGCTCTCGATCGGCATCGCATTCTGGGTCCAGTATGCCCGCACCATCCGCTCTTCAGTCATGATCGAGCGCGACCAGGATTATGTCTCGGCGGCCCGCATCACCGGCCGCAGCAATCTCGCCATCATCGTCCTGCATATCCTGCCGAACGTCATGGCCCCGGTTCTGGTCATCGCCACCATCAATCTCGGCATCGCCATCATCACCGAGGCGACCTTGAGCTTCCTCGGCATCGGCATTCCGGTCACCTCGCCGTCGCTCGGCACGCTGATCCGCAACGGCAACAATTTCCTGCAGTCGGGCGAATGGTGGATCTCGGTCTGGCCCTGCCTGATCCTCGTCCTCTTCGTCGTTTCGGTGAACATCCTCGGCGACCATCTGCGCGACGTCTACAATCCGCGCCTGCGGGGCCGCTCATGATCAACGCAGCCACTCCCCTCCTCGACGTCCGCGACCTCACCGTCACCATCAATCGCGATGGGCGGCTGGTCACCGCGCTCGACAAGGTCTCCTTTTTCGTCAATCCTGGCGAGGTGCTCGGCATCGTCGGCGAGTCCGGCGCCGGCAAGTCGATCACCGGCGCGGCGATCATCGACCTCCTTGTGCCGCCGCTGAAACGCACCGGCGGCACCATCACCCTTGCCGGCGAACGGCTCGACCAGCTTTCCCCAAAGGCGATGCGCGGCGTGCGCGGCGGCCGGATCGGTTTCGTTTTCCAGGACCCGATGACCAGCCTCAACCCGGTGATCACGATCGGCCAGCAGCTCTGCGACACCATCCAGACGCATTTGAAACTCAGCGGCAGCCAGACGAAGAAACGAGCGTTGGGCTGGCTCGACCGGGTCGGCCTGCCCAATCCTGACGTCCAGTTCAAACGTTTCCCCCACCAGCTTTCCGGCGGCATGCGGCAACGCGTGGTGATCGCGCTCGCGCTCTGTGCCGACCCGGTGCTGGTCATTGCCGACGAGCCGACCACAGCCCTCGACGTCTCCGTCCAGGCGCATATCCTCGAACTGCTGCGCGACCTGCATCGCGAAAGCAATGTCAGCATGATGCTGATCACCCACGACCTTGGCGTCATCGCCAAGATGGCCGATCGCGTCGCGGTGCTTTATGCCGGCCGCGTCGCCGAGATCAGCCCGGTCGGCGAGCTCTTCAATGCGCCGAAACATCCCTATACCCGCGGGCTGATCCGGGCGACGCCGATGCCGTCGGCCACCGGCGAGATGCGGCTCGACCAGATCCCAGGTGCCATGCCGGGGCTCGGTGCGGTTCCGCCCGGCTGCGCCTTCAATCCGCGTTGTTTCAGGGCGGAAGGCGATTGTCGCGTGACCATACCGCCGCTTCATCACGAGGAAAGCTCCGCCTTTTCCTGCTTCCATCCGCTGGAAAGGGTGACCGCATGAGCGCTTCCGACTTCCTCATCCTCAATCACGTCAGCAAGGTCTACCGCCGCAACCAGAGTCTTATCGAACGGCTGAAGAAGAGCGAGAGCGGCGGCACCAAGGCCGTCAGCGACGTTAGCCTCACCGTCCGCCATGGCGAAACCATGGGCCTGGTTGGCGAAAGCGGCTGCGGCAAGTCCACGCTGGCACGCCTCGTCTCCGGCCTGATGGCGCCGACATCCGGCGAGATCAGCTTTCCGCCCAATGCATCCGGCAACAAGCCGCGGCTGCAGATGATCTTCCAGGATCCCTATTCCTCGCTCAACGGCCGCTGGACGATCGAGGACATCATCGCCGAGCCGATCCGGGTGCATAAGCTGCGCACCGGCCGCACCGCGATCCGCGCCCGCGTCGACGAGTTGCTGGTCCAGGTCGGCCTTTCCGCAGCAGATGCCGAAAAATACCCGCAGGAATTTTCAGGCGGCCAGCGGCAGCGCATCTGCATCGCCCGCGCACTTGCCGGTGAGCCGGAATTCCTGATACTCGACGAGCCGACCTCGGCGCTCGACGTCTCGGTGCAGGCGCAGATCCTCAATCTGCTGCGCGACCTTCAGAAGAACCTGCACCTCACCAGTCTGTTCATCACCCACAATCTCTCGGTCGTGCGTATCATGGCCGACCGGATCGGCGTCATGTATCTCGGCGAGCTGGTCGAGGAGGCGACGGCGGAAGAACTGTTCCGCAAGCCGCGCCATCCCTATACCCGCCTACTCATCGATGCCGCGCCCGACATGGATACCAGCGACCGCTCGCTGCACCCGATTGCCGGCGAACTGCCGAACCCGGCCTTCCCACCCGCCGGCTGCCGTTTCCATACGCGCTGTCCCTTCGCGCAGGACATCTGTCGCAATACCGTGCCGCCACAGAAGGTGACCGAGGCAGGCGGCATGTTCCGCTGCCATTTCGATCTCGACCTGTCGAACGCGACGGTCTTTCCCGCCGTGAAGGCCAGGACGGCCTGAGTTTCCAAGGATGCCGCGATGACCCCTGCCTCCCGCCAAGCAACGATCGACAAGGCCGTCGGTTATCTCGATGACGGCTCATTTGAGGCCACGCTGCGCAAACGCGTGGCGATCCCGTCTGCCAGCCGCGTCGCGGCCAACAGGCCGGACCTCTGGCGCTATGTCACCGACGACATGCAGCCGTTTTTCGAGCGGCTTGGCTTCACGACGAAGATCTACGAAAACGATAGAGCTCCTGGCCCGTTCCTGCTCGCCGAACGCATCGAAGACCCGCGCTTCACGACCGTCCTGCAATATGGCCACGGCGATGTTGTCGCCGGGCTGGACGGCCAATGGGAGACAGGCCTCTCGCCCTTCGGGATGACCGAGAAGAACGGCGCCTGGTATGGCCGCGGCACGGCCGACAACAAGGGCCAGCACGCGGTGAACCTCGCCGCCGTCGAAGCACTGCTCGCGACAAAAGGTTCGCTCGGCTTCAACCTCAAATACCTGATCGAGATGGGCGAGGAATCCGGTTCGCTGGGGCTGGAGGAAATGTGCGCAGCGCATCGGGACGAGCTGAAGGCGGACGTCTTCATCGCCTCGGACGGTCCACGCCTCGCCCTCGAACGGCCAACGATCTTCCTCGGCGCCCGCGGCGGCATGTCCTTCCATCTGGAGATCAATGCGCGCGAAAGTTTTCAGCATTCCGGCAACTGGGGCGGCATCCTCTCCAATCCCGGCATCGAACTCTGCCACGCGATCACCGCACTGGTCGGCCGCACCGGCCAGATCAAGGTGCCCGAAATGACGCCAGGTTCGATCCCAGAAAATGTCCGCACTGCGCTCAAGGATTGCCACATCACGCCCACTGCCGGCGACCCGCCGATCGAGCCCTGGTGGGGCGAGCCCGGCCTGACGCCGGAGGAGAAGGTGTTTGCCTGGAGTTCCTTCGAGGTGATGGAAATGGAATGCGGCAACCTCGCCCAGCCGCTCTACGCCATCCCGCCAAAAGCTCGCGCCCGCATGCAGCTCCGCTTCCCGGTCGGCGTCGATCCGGATGCCGTGGTCCCGGCCGTCCGCAAAGTGCTGATCGATGCGGGTTATGACCGGGTGGTGGTCAAGGACCCGACCGACGCGATCTTCCTCGCCAGCCGCCTCGATCCCGATCATCCCTGGGTCAGCCGCGTCGTCGCCTCGATCGAGAAGACGCTCGGGAGCCCGCCGGCGATCCTGCCCAATCTCGGCGGCTCGCTGCCGAACAACATCTTTTCCGATCTGCTCGGCCTACCGACGATCTGGATTCCCCATTCCTATCCCGGCTGCCTGCAGCATGCGCCGAACGAGCATCTGCCGATCTCGATCGTCCGGGAGGGCCTCGCGATGATGGCCGGGCTCTATTGGGATATCGGCGAGACTGCGGCCTGACCTTCAGCTTTCGCCGTCATGGTCGGTGGGCGGCACCGCTTGCCACGACCGGGCCGGTGGGCAGGCCGGTCCGCGAACCACCGAACGGTTCAAGGCTGACGGCAAGCGTCGCGCCTTCGGCCATGTTGCCGCGCAGATCTGCGGGAATGACGAGCTCGCCAGCCCGATCCGGCTGGAACACGCCGAGCGAACGCGGATCGCCGCTTCCGGGTACCAGCCAGAGCTCCAGCGATTTCTCTTCGCGTCCGCCGGCCGCGACCGGTACGATCCGCAATCGGCCGTTTCTGGCATCATAGGACGCGAGCAAGTTGATCTGCTCATTGGTCGAGGACAATTCCGCCACCAGCGGAGCAGCTCCCTGCGGCCTTGGAATCACACCCGACGCATAAAACACGGCAGCGACAGCAACCGCCGACGTGCCAAGCGCGAACCATCGCCAGAACAGCGCGGAATTCCACAGATCCCACGAGGGGGCGGCAACCCGGGCAGGACCGAAGAGACGGGTTTCTATCCGGCCAAAAACCACCGGGCGCGGCGCCACGTCCTGGTAGTCGTCGTTGAAGGAGGCAAGATCCGCCTGCCACCGTTCGACAATCCGGGCAAAGGCACGATCGCTCGCCATGCGCTGTTCGACGGCGCGGCGAGCCTCGAGTGAGAGAACGCCGAGCACATATTCGCCGGCCAGGATCTCGTCCTGCGGCCGCCTGCCCTGACTTTGTTCGCCCGACGTCATCGCTCCATGCACTCTCTCAACTTGAGAAGGCTCCGGCGCAGCCACGTGCGCACCGTATTCAACGGTACCTTCAATTCTTCCGCCAGTTCAAGATAACTCAAACCTTCCACATAGGCACGTCGAACTGCACGTGCATGCGCGGAATCCAGCTCCTGCATGCACCTGTCGATGCGACGGCCTTCATCCGCATTGGCCACCTGCTGTTCGGGATCGAGCGTGCCGTCATCGGCAAGGTCGTAAGCGGCATCAAGGTCTTCGGCGACAGGTTTCCTGGCCCGCAGGATGTCGATCGCATGATTGCGCGTGATCGCCGCCAACCAGGCGAGGGGCGAACCGGTATCCACGGCAAAAGTCCTGGAGCGCTGCCAGACCCTGACATAGATTTCCTGGAGCGCTTCTTCCGCGTCGGACCTGTCTTTCAAGATACGCAGGCAGATCGAAAATAGTTTCGGGCTCGTCGCATTATACAACGAGGCGAACGCTTTGCGATCACCCATCGCCACGCGATTGATCAGGGCCGCGATCTCATTGCTTTGCATTCGGAAAAAACCTCGCCGTCCCCATCTATAGAGAACGCAGATCTCAAAAAACAAGGCGCCTTCGTCGCAAAACCCGCAGCAGGGCCTTCCATCTCCTCGCAGCCGATATCCCGCCCTGGCTTTGCCTCGTCGGGATCACTGCTGCTCGCCGGGGCATCAGGCGGCGTCGAGGGCCGGCACTGCCTGTCGACCCTTGGGAAAAGGCTTGAAGGTCAAGGCGATCAGGAAGGCGCCGATGCCGATACCCCAGGAGCCGACATAGAGCCATGTGTAGCTGGCGAGCGTATCGTAGATCAGCCCTCCGGCCAGGGGGCCGGTCGCCATGCCCAGGCCGCCGGCCATTGCTGTCCCGCCGATCACCGTGCCCATCATCCGCATCGGGAAATTCTCGCGAGCGATCACCGCATAGAGCGGCATGACACCGGCATAGATGAAGCCGAACAGGGCGGCGACTGTATAAAACGACCCGAGACCTTGTGCGAAAACATAGGCCAGCGCGCCGAACGCCTGGGCCAGCAGACCGAGAACGAGCACCTGCTTGGCACCGAACCGGTCTCCGAGAATGCCGAACACGACGCGGCCACCCATGCCTGCCAGGCCTTCGACACTGTAGATCGACACGGCGGCTATCATCGGAATTCCGCAGGTCACCGCATAGCTCACGGTGTGGAAGATCGGCCCCGAATGGGTGGCACAGCAGAAGAAATTGGTGAGCAGCAGGATGATGAACTGGGGCGATCTCAACACCTGCCGCGTCGACATGGAGGACTGAGGATCTTCACCTGGCGATGCGGCAATATTGCCGCTCTCCAAAGCCGGCGCACGCCGGACGAGCAGAGAGACAGGGATCATCACGACCGCCACGAGTATCGCGATGATCTGCATGGATGTTCTCCAGTCGTAGATCGACACCAGCCAAGCCGCGAAAGGCGACATCGTCATCGGCGCCATGCCCATGCCGGCCGAAACCAGCGAGACCGCGAGGCTTCTGTGCGTATCGAACCAGCCTGTGACGCAGGCCATCATCGGCGCGAAGATTGCCGCGATCGCCGTGCCGACGGCAAGCCCGAAGATGAGCTGGAATGCCGGCAGCGATGTCGTCAGGCTTGCCGATGCAAGGCTGACGCTGAGCAGAATCGAGCCTGCGAGAACGATCGGGCGAGGTCCCCAGCGATCAAAAAGGCTGCCCCAGGCAATGCTGGCAAATGCCATCGCGACAAACCCGATGGTCATGGCACTCGACACGCCGGTGACCGACCATCCGGTCTCGCGCGAGATGGGCATGAGGAAAACGGGCAGGGAAAACATCGATCCGATGGCGAGGCAGCCGAGAAGGCCGCCAGCCGCCACGATGATCCACCGATATTGAATATTGGTCATTTTTATCTCCATTTTGCAGTGTCCGGCAGCCGGTCGCGCGGCGATGAAGTTGCCTGCGTGCAGCCGTGAAATGCCGGCATGTCAGAACGTTAACTGCCTGAGCCGGATCGACCGAGTCGGCTCCGGTTCCTGTCAAGACCAGCCAAAGGCTGCCTCAATACTGGTCGTGCCGGCGCAGCCACGCCATCGGGAACCGGAATTCGTCCTCGTTGCGGCCCTTGGGCACAAGATCCAGATAATGATAGGCGCCGTTGAGCATGTCGACGCCGCGCGAATAGCAGGAATAGGTGTGGAATACCTCGCCGCTGTCGTTCCTGCAGAAGACGCTGATACCCACTTCTTCGGATGCGTTGCTCGGCTGGACCTCGTAATTGTAATAGGCCACGCCCTTGGGGAGATCTTCCGGCCTCACCGACACCTGATAGTCGAAATTGAAATCGCTGCCATGTGAAGAGAGCCACGGGAAGTTCCAACCCATGCGTTTCTTGTAGGCGTCGAGCTTGGCAAGCGGAGCCCGCGAAATGGCGACGAAGGCCACGTCGCGGTGGTTGAGATGAACCGGGATGCCGTTGAAATTGTCGGCCCAGAACGAACAGGACTTGCATGCCTCGTCCCAATCGGGACCGAACATGAAATGATAGACGATCAATTGCGACCGCCCGTCGAAAAGATCTGCCAGGGAAAGCTCGCCATTCGGCCCCTCGAATCTGCCAGGGAAAGCTCGCCATTCGGCCCCTCGAACCGGTAGGGTTTTTCGACCCGTTCCCAGGGCATCGTCATCCGGCGGCGCGTCAGCGCATCCCGTTGGCGGGTGAATTCCTTCTCCGCGGCGAGCAGATCAAGGCGAGCCTTCAACCATTCTTCCGGCGAAACGACTTGATTTTGCATATCAACCTCCTGTTTGTTGGAATGCAGCTTGGTGGTCGTGGGATAGACTAGGGCCGGATATCGAATGGTGAGAGTGACAAGTGTGACGGGATTCCGATGGACTCGCTGATCACCGCCGCGGCGCGTGCGCTCGCCTCGGGCGATCCCCTTGGTGCCTTGAAGCGGGTGGCGCTGCGCGACGATGCGCCAGCACTCGCCCTTAGAGGCATCGCCATGGCGCAGCTCGGCGAGCTCGTCCGAGCGAAGGCTCTCCTCAAAAGAGCCACTCGCGCGTTCGGCCCCAAAGAGACGATGGCGCGCGCCAGATGTGTCGTCGCCGAGGCGGAGATCGCGCTCGTCTCCCGCGATCTGACCTGGCCGGTGAAAGCACTCGACACGGCCCGGGCGGTGCTTGAAGCGCATGGTGACCGGGTGAATGCCGCGCATGCGTTCAATCTGGAGGTCCGGCGCCTGCTGCTGATCGGCCGCCTCGACGAGGCCGAGCACCTGCTCGCGGGCTTCGAGCCGCCGTCGCTTCCGCCGGCGTCGAGGGCTGCCTATGAACTGGTCGTTGCAGGCGTCGCAATCCGCCGCCTCCAGACGAAAGCGGCACGCGCCGCGCTGACCCGCGCGGAGCAGGCCGCACGGGAAGCCGACATTCCGGCACTGACGGCGGAGGTCGAAACCGCGTCCCTCGTCCTGAAGACGCCCGCGGTACGCCTGATTGCACGGGGCGAGGAACGTCCGCTGCTGCTGGAGGAGGTAGAAACCCTCCTCGCCTCCGGCGCGCTGGTGGTCGATGCCTGCCGCAACGTCGTGCGGACCGGAGACACGATTATCTCGCTCTCGTCGCGGCCGATATTGTTCGCGCTCGCCCGTGCTCTGGGTGAGGCCTGGCCAGGCGATGTGCCGAGGAGCACGCTACTCTATCGCGCCTTCCGGGCCAGGCACGCGGACGAATCGCATCGCGCCCGCCTGCGGGTCGAAATTGGCCGGCTGCGTGTCGAGCTTCAGACGCTGGCGAATGTCACCGCGACCAAGAGGGGTTTTGCGCTGTCACCACATGGAAATGCCGACATCGTCGTACTGGCGCCGCCCGTGGACGAGCAGCATGCGGCGGTGCTCGCCTTGCTTGCCGACGGCGAAGCGTGGTCGAGCTCGGCGCTGGCGATCGCACTTGGCGCCAGTTCCCG
>NZ_JALBGW010000101.1:0-17142 GCF_023006485.1 Neorhizobium sp. BETTINA12A | reverse complement strand
GGCGGACCGCCTGCTCCGCGACGCCGCTGCGTGCCCGTCGACTGGCCGTCCCCGGCATCGGCGGATGCCTGCTGGATGAAGGGTGAAAGAAAGGGAAGCCGATCGCGGAACTCCCAGCCCGCAACGCCGGCAGCGACAAGAATGCCAGCAAAAATCCAGATCTTCTTCATGAGGTGACCGCTCGCCTATGGTTGTGCCAATGGTATCGCTCCATCGAACTGCCCATATTGCGGCGCAAAAAAGACAAGTTTTGGCTGATCGCCTCACTAACCGGTGAAGGTGGATTAAAGGTTTGTAATGAAGGGCTTAGAATGAACTGGAGTTAATCTTTCTCGCCTTCTGGATGCGCCGCTGAACTGCGCTCGCCGCAGCTAGCGCAGAAACCGCCGGGCGCCCCAGATGACCACGACGCCGATGATCGCGACGATGGCGCCCCTGATGATCCAGGGCGTCTGGTTGATCATGAAACTGCTGGCGGGATAGGGGAAGGCGCCGCTGCCCTGGCCGATCCAGATGAGGCCGAGCACGACCAGCAGGGCACCGATGATCGAAAGCGCAAGTCGAGTGAATTTCATGGAAAAATCTCCAAAGGCAAGGTCCGGAGATCATAGGCTTGGGCGAAGGCTCCCGCGAGACGAATTTGCGTGATGTCACATCGTCCTGAACCGTGTCCGGTCAGACGTCTTCGTAATAAGTGGCGATCAGCGAGCGTGGCGCTGGTTCCTCGCCGTCGGCCAGGAAGAAACTGCCGGCGATGCGGCTCGATGGAGACAGGCTGTCGAGGAGGTTGCGGACCACAACATCGTCCACGGCCTCAAGGCTTCGCGCATGCATCATGCCCGGCCGGCTGGAGATCGCCGAAGTCTCGGCTGCGTGCCGGGTTGCTGCTTCCCAGGTGCCTGCATAGGTCGCGACCTGTCCGGCCGCAAGCGTCGCCGAGATCGACGCAGCCGAGGAGGCTGCCGAAGGCGCCGCGACGTGAGGCACGGCGGAGGGGATACTGGGCGATGCAGCTTCGGTCGCCCCCGAAACACTTTCGATCATGCCGGCGATCCTTTAATTTGGGGGCCGGCTTGCCTCTTAGCTGAGGCGAATTGAGATACCGCCAACGGCGGCAGCTCAATTCGATTTAATGTTTAACGACCTCAGTTTAACGGTCGCTCGGAAGATCAGATCGAACGCGACGCGCCGCCGTCGACCCGGAGCATCGTGCCGGTGACATAGCTTGCCGGGACCGAGCAGAGGAACGCGCCGGCGGCTGCAAATTCCTCGACCCTGCCGAGCCGGCCGGCGGGAATGGTCTTCAGCGAGGCGGAGCGGATTTCTTCCACCGACTTGCCGGTGCGCTTGGCATTGGCGCCGTCGAGTTCGTCAATACGGTCGGTATGGATGCGGCCGGGAAGCAGCATGTTGCAGGTAATGCCGAACCCCGCCACTTCGGTGGCGATCGTCTTGTTCCAGCCGACCAGCGCAGAGCGCAGGGTGTTGGACAGCGCAAGGTTGGCGATCGGCTCGTAGACGCCCGACGAGGCGCAGGTGAGAATGCGGCCCCAGCCCTGTTCCTTCATCTGCGGCAGGAAGGCGTTGGTGAGCGTGATGACGCGCAGAACCATGGACTGGAAGAAGATGTCGAGCTTGTCGGCGGTCATGTCTTCCGCGGTGCCGGGCGTCGGGCCGCCGGTATTGTTGACCAGAATGTCGATGCCGCCGAGCTTCTCCTTGACGGCGGTCTTCATCGCCTCGACGAAATTTTCCTCGGAAAGGTCGCCCCAGACCCAGTCTGCTTTTCCCCCATTGGCCTTTACCTGGCCTTCGGCATTGATCGCCTTGCAATTGTCCGCCAGCCGTTCGCCGGAGCGGCCGACGAGGAGAACATGGGCGCCTTCGCTCGCCAGAGCCTTGGCGATGCCGAGGCCAAGCCCGCGCGACGAGGCGAGCACGAGAGCGCGTTTGCCGTTGAGACCGAGATCCATGGTTCTGTTCCTTCCCCAATTCCTGTAATCGGTTGTCGGGCCTTTATAGCAGCGACAGAAGGCTGCGAAAGGCCGATCTTGCTTTCTGCAGTTCGGTGCCTATAATTGACGTGCACGTAAAAGTAATATGAGAAAACCGAAACGCGATTTGCGCGAATGACAAGGCGGAGGACGTTTTCCCGCCTCGACAAGCCGGGGCGGTTTTGTCAAACAGGTTGCCTGAAAGCCGGAAGGGGCCGGCGAGCGGAGTTGGATATGAACGAGCAAGAACTGCCAGAACGCGAGAGCATGGAATTCGACGTGGTGATCGTCGGCGCGGGTCCTGCGGGGCTTTCAGCCGCGATCCGCCTGAAGCAGGTCAATCCGGACCTGACCGTCGTGGTGCTCGAAAAGGGTTCGGAAGTCGGCGCCCATATCCTGTCCGGCGCGGTTGTCGATCCGGTCGGCATCGACGCGCTGCTGCCCGGCTGGCGCGAGGAGGCGGATCATCCGTTCAAGACCCCGGTCACCGCCGACCATTTCCTGTTCTTAGGCCCCGCCGGCTCGATCCGCCTGCCGAACTTCATGATGCCGCCACTGATGAACAATCACGGCAACTACATAGTCTCACTCGGCAACGTCTGTCGCTGGCTCGCCGAAAAGGCGGAAGCGCTCGGCGTCGAGATCTATCCGGGCTTTGCCGCCACCGAAGTGCTCTATGACGAAAACGGCGCGGTCAAGGGTGTGGCGACTGGCGACATGGGCGTCGAGCGCAATGGCGAGCCCGGCCCGGCCTTTACCCGGGGCATGGAACTGCACGGCAAATACGTGCTGATCGGCGAGGGCGTGCGCGGATCGCTCGCCAAGCAGTTGATCCTGCGGTTTGACCTGCAGAAGGATCGCGAGCCTCAGAAATACGGTATCGGCCTCAAGGAGCTCTGGCAGGTGAAGCCGGAAAACCATCGTCCGGGCCTGGTGCAGCATTCCTTCGGCTGGCCGCTCGGCATGAAGACCGGCGGCGGTTCGTTCCTCTATCACCTGGAGGACAACCTCGTCGCCGTCGGCTTCGTGGTGCACCTGAACTACAAGAACCCGTATCTCTATCCGTTCGAGGAATTCCAGCGCTTCAAGACGCATGATGCGATCCGCGGAACCTTCGAGGGCGCCAAGCGCCTCTCCTACGGCGCCCGCGCCATCACCGAGGGCGGATACCAGTCGGTGCCGAAACTGACCTTCCCGGGCGGCGCGCTGATCGGCTGTTCCGCCGGCCTCGTCAACGTGCCGCGCATCAAGGGCAGCCATAACGCGGTTCTGTCCGGCATTCTCGCCGCCGACAACATCGCCAGGGCAATCGAAGCCGGCCGTGCCAATGACGAGGTGATCGAGATCGAGACCGAATGGCGTTCGACGCCGATCGGCGCGGACCTGAAGCGGGTGCGCAACGTCAAGCCGCTTTGGTCGAAACTCGGCACTGGCCTCGGCATCGCGCTCGGCGGCCTCGACATGTGGACCAACCAGTTGTTCGGCCTGTCGATCTTCGGCACGCTGAAACACGGCAAGACCGACGCAGCCTCGCTGGAACCGGCAGCCAAGCATAAAAAGATCGTCTATCCGAAGCCGGACGGCGTGCTTACCTTCGACCGGCTGTCCTCGGTGTTCCTGTCGAACACCAACCACGAGGAAGACCAGCCGGTCCATCTACAGGTCAAGGACATGGACCTGCAGAAGCGCTCGGAGCTGGACGTCTATGGCGGTCCCTCGACGCGCTACTGTCCGGCCGGCGTCTACGAATGGGTGGAGAAGAATGGCGAAGAAGTCTACGTCATCAACGCCCAGAACTGCGTCCACTGCAAGACCTGCGACATCAAGGACCCCAACCAGAACATCAACTGGGTTCCACCGCAGGGCGGCGAAGGCCCGGTCTATCCGAATATGTGAGGCTCGCACCTGTAGCGGAGTTCGCCAGAGCGAGGCCCCAAGCGGATCACTCCGGATTACCCTCCCAAGTGCCATTCGGGTTCCAGCGTCGGCGTGGCGGAGCCTCCAGATCCGGCGCGCTGCCTCCAAGCATGATCAACCTCTGCGCTGCCTCGTGCTGGACGAGAAGCGTGAGGGCTTTTGTGATCACGTTTGAGGTGTTTTCGATTCCGCTGAATTCCTTGGCGTCTGCAAGTAATTTATCATCGACGGTTATGGTCGTGCGCATATCATAGCCTCCCGGTCGCCCACATCAGATGATGCATTTTCCGTTGCACACATGGCAATGTGGCCTCTCCACATCAGTGTCCTTCTAACGCGTTCGTGATGGCTGCAATAACCACCCGTTTAGCACTTCATTAACCATAATATTCTTAAGTTCAGCGTCATCTTCTCGACGCATCAAGGACACATTCATGTCGATCTCCCGTCGCGGCTTTCTTGGCGGCCTGCCGCTTCTGCTTGCCGGTTGCGCTTCCACTATTAACGATCAGACGAACTACGCAGCACTGCCGAATGAACAGTTCCCGCTGAAGACCGTACCGGTCGAGAACATAAAGCCGGAGCTGCGCCGCACGGAAGTCGCCTATGTCACCCCGCATGCAGCCGGCACCGTGGTCGTCGACACGCCGGCCCGCCGCGCCTATTACATTCTCGGCAACGGCCGCGCGATCCGATATGGCGTCGGCGTCGGCCGTGCCGGACTGGCGCTTGCCGGCAATGCCTATGTCGGCCGCAAGGCCGAATGGCCGACCTGGACGCCCACTGAAAACATGCAGCGCCGCGAGGAGCGATACCGGAAACTCGCGGGCGGCATGCCTGGCGGCCCGAACAATCCGCTTGGTGCCCGCGCCATGTATCTCTATCGCGGCGGCAACGACACGCATTTCCGCATCCACGGCACCAACCAGCCGCAATCGATCGGGCTTGCCATGTCGAGCGGCTGCATCCGCATGATGAACCATGACGTCGTCGATCTCTACAGCCGCGTCAATGTCGGCGCCAAGGTCGTCGTCATCCAGGCCTGATCCACCGCCAGGCCGCTAAGAAAGCCCGCCGTTTCAGCCACGGCGGGCTTTCTTTGTTTCTTGTCACAGGCCCCGTCAGAAGCCCGAAAGCACCAGCTTGCCCTTGGTGCGGTTGCTTTCGACCATCGCATGCGCCTTCTTCAGGTTCGCGGCGTTAATCGGCCCCAGCGTTTCGGCAAGCGTTGTGCGGATCTTTTTGGCATCGACCAGTTCGGCGACGTGGTTCAAAAGCTTGTGCTGCTCGATCATATCGGCGGTCTGGAAGACGGCACGCGCGAACATCATTTCCCAATGCACCGACAGCGCCTTGCTCTTGAAAGCGCGCAGGTCCATCGGCTCCTTCGGATCGTCGATCAGCGCCAGCCGGCCCTGCGGGGCGATCAGCTCCAGGATGTCTTTGAGATGGTTTTCCGTATGGGTCGTCGAGAAGACGAAGGCAGGCGCGCCGATTGCCATCTGGGCAAGCTGCGGCGCCATCGGCTTCGAATGGTCGAGCACGTGGTGGGCGCCGAGTTCCTTGATCCAGGCTTGCGTTTCCGGCCGAGCGCCGGTGCCGATCACCGTCACGTCTGACAGTTCGCGCAGGAGCTGGATGGCGATCGAGCCGACCCCGCCGGCGCCGCCGATGACCAGGACCGCGTTCCAGGCGCCAGCCACCTTGTCCTGCACCTTCATGCGATGGAACAGCGTCTCGTAGGCGGTGATCGCCGTCAGCGGCAGGGCGGCGGCTTCTTCGAAACCCAAGGTCTTCGGCTTGAAGCCGACGATGCGCTCGTCGACCAGATGGAATTCCGCATTGGTGCCCGGGCGGTTGATCACACCGGCATAATAGACCTCGTCGCCCGGCATGAAGAGTTTGACGCCCGGGCCGACCGCCTTGACCACGCCGGCAGCATCATAACCGAGGATCCGGTGCTGGCCGGGTTCGACCGGGGCCGAGCGGCGCACCTTGGTATCGACCGGATTGACCGAGACAGCCCGGATCTCGACCAGCAGGTCGCGGCCGGTCGCCTCCGGCATGGGCAGCTCGATGTCGATCAGCGAGGTTTCGGCGGTAATGGGCTGGGGTATGTTGAAGCCGACGGCGCGCATGGAACGTCTCCTTGGTTTGTGTCCTGTTGTCCGGAGACTAGATGGCGCCTATGTTCAATGAGCGCAAGAATGCACATTTTTGGTCTATAGTACCGAAAAGTATACCGTGAAAGGACGCTGACCATGTCGAAACCCCGCGCCAGGCTCACCGACAATTTCCCAGGCTGCCCGGTGGAGTCGACCCTGAGTTTCCTCGATGGGAAATGGAAAGGCGTCATCCTTTATCACTTGTTGGAAGACGGCACGCTGCGCTTCAACGAACTGCGCCGCCGCATTCCGGCGGTCACCCAGCGCATGCTGACCAAGCAGCTACGGGAACTGGAACAGGCAGGCTTGCTGTCCCGCACCGTATTCCCGGTCGTGCCGCCGCGCGTCGATTATGCGCTGACGCCGATCGGCCGCAGCCTGGAACCGGTCGTCGCCGCCCTTCGCCTGTGGGGCAAGGAACACGTCATCTGCGAGAATGGCTAGAAATACATGGTGATGCCGGAGGAAGAGGCAGCGTCGAAAGCGGCTTAGTCATTGAAGCGCTGCGTGCTCATACGGAATCTAACTGAGACGGCAGCGCGAGCCACCCCCTCATCCGACCCTTCGGGCCACCTTCTCCCCGCTGGGGAGAAGAGGGAATGTGCCGCGACCTATCGATCATCCTCTCCCCTCGGGGAGAGGTCCGCCGAGCGACAGCGGAGGCGGGGTGAGGGGGAGATTTGCTCTCAGGCCGCCGCGGTCTTCCGGTCGAGCGCCGCAGATACCGCAAACACCCCAAAGCCGAGCAGCGACAGCACTGCCCCCACATAACCGGTCGCGGCAAAACCCCAGCCCCAGGCGATCACCAGCCCGCCGAGCCAGGCGCCGAGTGCATTGGCGATGTTGAAGGCCGAATGGTTGGAGGCGGCGGCCAGCGTTTGCGCGTCGGCGGCGACATCCATCAGCCGGGTCTGCAGCGCGGGACCTGCGGCGAAGCCGCAGCCGATCAGGAAGACGCAGAGGCAGAGCACGACCGGATATTGCGCCCACAGCCCGAAGGCGCCCATGACGACGATGTTGAACAGCATCACGCCGCCGATCGTGCCCTTGAGCGACAGGTCGGCCAGCCGCGAGCCGACGATATTGCCGACATTCATGCCGATGCCGAACAGCGTCAGCACGATCGCCACCATGCCGACCGACATTCCGGCCGTCACCGTCGTGGTCGAGGCGATGTAGCTGAACACCGAGAACATGCCGCCGAAACCGACCGCGGCAATGCCGAGCGTCAGCCATACCTGCGCGCGGCCGAAGGCACTCAGCTCGCGCCAGATGCTGGCGCCTTCATGCACCTTGTCGCGCGGCTGGAAATACCAGAGCAGTGCCACCGTCACCACGCCGATGCCGCCGACCAGAAAGAAGGCGGCGCGCCAGTTGAGCATTTGTCCCATGAAGGTGGCGATCGGCGTGCCGACCAGGGTCGCGACGGTGAGGCCGAGCATCACCCGGCCGACGGCGCGGGCGCGTTTGTTGGGCGGCACCATCGAGGCAGCCACGAGAGCTGCGACCCCGAAATAGGCGCCATGCGGCAGGCCGGTGATGAAGCGCAGCGCCGTGAAGCTCCAGAAATCCGGGGCGGCGGCGCTCAGGATATTGCCGAGCGCAAACACCGTCATCAGGATCAGCAGTAATGACCGCCGCGTCATTCGCGCGGCCGCGACCGCGATGATCGGCGCGCCGATGACAACACCGAGGGCATAGGCGCTGATCACGTAGCCCGCCATCGGAATGCTGACCTGATAGGTGGAGGCGACATCCGGCAGCAGCCCCATGATGGCGAATTCGCCGGTGCCGATTCCGAAACCTCCGACCGCCAGCGCGATCTCGATCAGGATGACGGCGAGCCGCGAAAGCTCAGGTGCATTATCAAAATCTTTGGCTTCCGAACGGTCCCGTGCGGATTGAAAATCGGCGGCAGTATCGGTCATAACGTTGAATCTGCTGGAAAAAGACGCGGGTAGGATGTGGGAGGCATCCACCCGCTCTGGAGGTGAGTGGGTCATCGAATGACCGGACTTAAGGCTAACACGGCATGGTGCGTTGCGGTAGTATCCGCCATTTATTCAGGCGTGCTCTCACGGGATTGTGAGTTTTTTCCTGAAGCGACGGCGGGCTTGTTGATAAAACTCCCGGTCGCAACCATTTCTCTGATGGGCCGTTGTCCCGCGCCAAATCCGCTCCTCTGCAAGCGAGAGCAAATGAACCTCTTTGCCGTCTTCAACCGCGATGGCGGTACCTTCCGAACCACAGACATGGACGCCTATTGCGCTCGAGCAGCCGAGACGTTCAAGGCGGCCGGCCACGAGATCGAATGCCATGTGGTATCCGGCAAGGACGTGGTCTCGACCATGGAAAAGGCGGCCTCGACGCCAGGCGTCGAAGGGCTGATCGCCGGCGGCGGCGACGGCACGATCTCGGCCGCCGCCGGCATCGCGTGGAAAAGCGGCATCGCGCTCGGCGTCGTGCCGGCAGGCACCATGAACCTGTTCGCCCGCTCGCTGAAACTGCCGCTCGATATCTGGCAGGTGCTGGATGCGTTGGCGCAGGCGCGGCCGGAAAACATCGATATCGCCAGCGCCAACGGCAAGAGTTTCGTGCATCAGTTTTCTGCCGGCATGCATGCGCGCATGGTGCGCTACCGCAATTCGATGACCTTCGCCTCACGGCTTGGCAAGATACGCGCGAGCACGAGGGCGGCGATCGGCGTCATGTTCAATCCTCCGGAATTCGAGGTGGAATACAATGCGGGCGGCAAGGTCGGGCACCGCAGGGTCTCGGCCATCTCCGTCTCCAACAATGAATTCGGCCGCGATCCGCTGATGTTCGCCGACAGCCTGACCGGCGGCCATCTCGGCTTTTATGTCGCCGATCCGCTGACGCCGGCGGGCGTGGTGCGGCTGACTTTCGACATCCTGCGCGGCCGGCTGAAGGAAAACGCCGCGGTCACCGCGATGACGGTGACCGAACTGGAACTGCATTTCCCCCGCGAGCGCCACGATATCCGCTGCGTCATCGACGGCGAGCTGCTCCCCATGGACCGCGACGTGCTGTTGAAGATCCATGCGGGCGAGCTGACCGTGCTGGTCAACCAGCCGCAGGAACGCGTGACGCAGGAACGGGACGGCAGCGGCATCTGAGCGGGCTCGCGGCGATATCCGAGCAGTTCGGCCGCCTCTTCAGATGGATGAAACCACTCGATTTCGCCCGAGCGATTTTGCCTCGTACAGATTTACATCGGCGGCTCTGAGACTTTCAGAAGGGTCGAAGCCCGAAGCGCACTGGATAGCTCCGATGCTGGCCGACACCGGGACGCTCGATCGCGAGGCGGAGCGCATGTCCATGCCTTCGATGAGTCCGCGGATATCCTCGCACCACCTCAACATCTCGTCGACGCTCAGGCCGCCTTGAAAGAGAGCGAATTCTTCGCCTCCGAGGCGGCCCGCTATGTTGAATTGCCCGTCATACGTGGCGAGTATCTGCCCGGTGCGGCGAAGGACCTCGTCACCGGCTGCATGGCCGTGGCGATCGTTGATCGATTTGAAGTGGTCGAGATCCAGAAAAATAAGGGCTCCGGTTACACCCTCCCGGCTGAGGGTCTGCAGTTCTTCCATAAAGGCGCTGCGGTTCAACAGCCCGGTCAATCCGTCGTGGCGGGACTGCCGGTGAAGCTCCTCGTAGGCGGCTGCCAGTTTGGCGAGTGCGTCAGAGGCCCTGGCTTCCGCACGCCGGATTCGTTCCGACTGGCTGTAAAGCACGGCCGAGGCAGGGATAGAGATGGTAAGCGGGCAAACAATCGTCATCACCAGGCCGGCACCGGCGACTTCCCCGCCCAACATCGGAACGAAAGTAAACGATATAGCCAGAGATGCGAGCAGGGACAGGAGGCCGGTAAGGAGTGACTTGGCGATAACAATACGCATCGGATGTGCCGCAAGACTTCAAATATCGAGCTTCCTTAGGCCTTATGAATTTAAGATAGGTTGAAACATTCGCTTAAACATCGATCGTGTGCAGCCGATGGATCGTCCCTGTTTGCGGTGGGGCGATGCTGCCGGTCCGTGCGGGCGAGCCGACGGTGCTAATCAACCGGACGCAGGAACGGGACGTCAGCAGGATTTGAGCGAGTCCGAAGCCTGCGATACAACCTCTTGCATCCGTTTGTTCATATCCCGTTAACTCGGGAACACTAGCTTTTCAACCAATGATAGAATCATTGGTTGGTCTGGCCATGAAGCGCCCGACAAATCGCGGCAATGCCCATCAAGGGGAGGTGCGCCGTGGACGAGGGCCGGCATGACTTCCATCTCCGTTGTTCAACCTGCGGCTTTGCTGATCCTTCAGCAGGCGAATGCGCAGCCTGCCGAAAATGAAGAAGACAAGACCGAGGAGAAGAAGGCCGATCTCGTCCAGGTGGCGAACGGCATTACCGGCGAGCCCGCCAGGGAAACGATGCGGGCGGCATTCGCAGTGAATGCGGCCTTCATCGATGTGGATGAGAAGAGCCAGCTGGTTTCCGATGCGATCGCGTTCATCGGCTCCGATAAGTTCAAGATAAGCGACCCGACAGCAAAACTGATGCTGAAAGTCCTGCTTTCCGAAAAGGGCTGGCAGTTCATGCAGCTGGCGAACCAGCAGTATGAGGTACATGGCGGCCTCACGCGCGAAAGCTTGTTCGCGCTTACCCTTCCGCAGATGATCGCCAAGAATCGCGAGCTGTTCACCGATGACGAAATCGAGATCGGCATCAAGTTCAAGGATGTGGGCGGCGTTGTCGTCTTCATCCCCGACAGCAAGGGCAACAGCACCTATCGCGATCTGGTCAAGGCGATATCAGAGGAAGAGATAGCGGCCCAGGTCACCGGCAATAAAGAAGGGCTGTTTCAGCTCTACGAGGAATTCGGTAAGTTCTCCGCAGCGATGACCAAGGCCTTCGACTACAAGGAGGACGAGGGATCGCCGATGCTGATCGATATCGACGATCTGGCGAGCGCGCCCTGGATCCTGAAGCCGCCTAGATCCTAAATCCGCGGCAGATAGGTCTGGTAGTCGAAATCCGAGACCGTGCGCAGGTAGGTGATCGCCTCCTTGCGCTTCGTGTCGCCATAGAGCTTCTGATAGCGCGCCCCAAAAACGTCGGCGATGAAGGGGGAGGCGGAAAACTCCTCGACGGCGGTCAGGAAGTCGTGCGTCAGCTTTTTCGTACCGGCCGGCGGCTCCTTGCCCGGTTCGGTCGCAGGACCCGGATCCAGCGTTTCATCCAATCCTAAAAGCATGCCGCCGAGGATGGCGGTCAGCAGCAGATACGGATTGACGTCGGCGCCGGCGACGCGGTGTTCGATGCGGGCGGCAGGCCCTTGGGCGTCAGGAATGCGCACCGCAGTCCCCCGATGCCCGAAACCCCAGTCGATATCGACCGGAGCGAACGAGCCCGGCTGGAAACGGCGGTAGGAATTGGCGAACGGTGCGAAGACCAGCTGAGCATCGCGCATCGTGTCTAGCATTCCGGCGCAGACGGATTTGAGCCTCACCGGGTCGCCGCCCTTCGCGTCCAGCACATTGTTGCCGTCTCGGTCGATGATGCTCGCATGCACATGCAGGCCGGAGCCCGCATGGTCCGCATAGGGCTTTGCCATGCAGGTGGATTTGAGGCCGTGCTTCTTTGCCGCCTGTTCGGCGATGCGCTTGAGATAAATGCAGTCGTCGGCGGCCGCAAGCGCGTCGGCGCGGTGCAGCAGATTGATCTCGAACTGGCCCGGGCCGAATTCCGCGGTCGTCGCGTCCGCCGGCAGTCCTTGAGCCTTGGCCCAGGTCCGCACCGTCCGCAGGTAGTTATCGAGCGCATCGACGGCGCTCATGTCATAGAGCTGAAAGCCGTTCGGCTCACCGCGATAGGTCAGCTTTGCCGGCGGGCGCGGCCTGCCGGTCTCGCGCCAGTCGTCCTCGATCACGTAGAATTCGAGCTCGGTCGCCACGACCGGCGTCAGGCCGCGCTCCTCGAAGCGCTTGAGAAGGGCCGCGAGAATGGCGCGCGGATCCATGAAGGAAGGCGTGCCGTCGAATTCGTGCATGGTTGAAAGCACCTGCTTCGACCCTTCCGGCGCCCACGGCATTGGCGCAAGGCTACGCTTGTCGGGAATGCACACCCCGTCCGGGTCGCCGACCGACAGCGACAGGCCGGTAATGTCGTCATTGTCGTCGCCCCAGATATCCAGCGACTGGGTGGAGGAAGGCAGGCGCACCGTACCGTCCCAGACCTTCTTTTCCGCCTCGAGCGGAATCTGCTTGCCGCGCAGGTCGCCGTTCATGCCGACGAGAAGGATTTCGATGCGGGGCGGTGCAGAATCGGAAGCCATGAGGAATGTCTTTTGACGGGTGTTGCGGAACTCTGTTCGTAACCGATAAGAATTGACGGCACAATCTAAGGCAGAGAGACAGTCATGACCGATATGCCGCCGCTTTCCAATCTCGCCGCCATCGATGCCGCCCATCACCTGCATCCGTTCTCGGACATGAAGCAGCTGAACGCCAAGGGGGCGCGGGTCATCCAGCGTGCGGAAGGCGTCCATATCTACGATTCGACGGGCAGGAAATATCTCGACGCCTTTGCCGGCCTCTGGTGCGTCAATGTCGGTTACGGCCGCAAGTCGATCGCGGATGCCGCCTACAGGCAGATGCAGGAACTGCCCTATTACAACACCTTCTTCGGCACCACGACGGAGCCGGCCGCATTGCTCGCCCAGAAGATCGCCTCGCACACGGGCGAAAACCTGAAACGCGTCTTCTTCACCAATTCCGGCTCGGAGGCGACCGACACCTGGTTCCGCATGGCGCGGGTCTACTGGAAGGCTTTGGGCAAGCCGGAGAAGACCTTGGTCATCGCCCGCAAGAACGCCTATCACGGCTCGACGGTCGCCGGCGCCTCGCTCGGCGGCATGAAGCTGATGCACGAACAGGGCAATCTGCCGATCGAAGGCATCCACCACATCAACCAGCCCTACTGGTACGCCGAGGGCGGCGATCTGACACCTGCCGAATTCGGCCTGAAGGTCGCCCGAGAGCTGGAGGCGAAGATCGACGAACTCGGCGAGGACCGCGTCGCAGCCTTCGTTGCCGAGCCGATCCAGGGGGCAGGGGGTGTTATCATTCCGCCGGACACCTATTGGCCGGAAATCGCCAGCATCTGCAAGGCGCGCAACATCCTGCTCGTTTCCGACGAGGTGATCTGCGGCTTCGGCCGCCTGGGCACTTGGTTCGGCCACCAGCATTTTGGCTTCGAGCCGGATCTGGCGCCGATCGCCAAGGGCCTGTCCTCCGGCTACCTGCCGATCGGCGGCGTGCTGGTCAGCGACCGCGTCGCCGACGTGATGGTCGAGGAGCTGGGCGATTTCTACCATGGTTTCACCTATTCCGGTCACCCGGTCTGCGCCGCCGCCGCGCTGGAAAACATCCGCATCATTGAGGAGGAGGGACTGGTCGAGCGCGTCCGCGACGATATCGGCCCCTATTTTGCCGCCGCCTGGAAAAGCCTTGAGGATCACGCGGTGGTCGGCCAGGCCGAAAGCACCGGCCTGATCGGAGGCCTGCAGCTTGCGGCGGATAAATCCACCCGCCGGCGTTATGCAAAGCCCGACGATATCGGCACGCTGGTGCGCAATCACTGCGTCGAGAACGGTCTTATCCTGCGCGCCACCGCCGACCGCATGCTCGCCTCGCCGGCGCTGACCATCAGCCGTTCGGAAGTGGATGAGGTGATCGAGAAGCTGCGGGCGGCGCTGGATCACCTGCGGGATATGGGCAAGGATTTCGCTTAGCTTACTGGCTTGCTGTGGCTCCCATTATAGGGTCGCCCCTCATCCGCCTGCCGGCACCTTCTCCCCGCAGGCGGGGAGAAGGACGGACGCGCACCGTTTCCTCTTCATTCGAGGTCTCGCAAGGCACGTCCCCTCTCCCCGTTTACGGGGAGAGGGTTAGGGTGAGGGGCCGAGCCCCAGGGCAAATTAGCGTGCCGGCTCCACCCAGGCATACCCAAACGTCACGCTGTCCCGTCCACCCGAGAAGAGATAGGGCACGACCTTGGTCGCCGGCGCCAAGCCTTCCGCTGCGACCCCGTTCGCCTGCAGATATGGCTTGAGAGAGTCGAGCGTATCCCCGCTTTCCTGCCAGAGGATCAGCCCCGGCTGGCGTCTCTCCGCCTCGCCGAGCGGCGGCGTCTGGCCGAAGCTTTGCAGCAGCACGCGGGCCTGCGGCAGTTCCAACCGGGCGCTTCCGGCAAGATAGGGATCGGCAGTGATCACATAGGCGGGCTTTGCGCCGGCATGCTCCGCCACGACCTGTTCGATGAACCGCCCGGACGGCAGGTTTTCCTTGGTATAGTTGCCGAACCTCGGGCCGATGACATTGCCGAGCGCGATATAAACGACGAAGCCGAGCGCCAGCGCCGCCACCGGAAACAGCAGCCGCGGAATGCTGCGGCTCGTCTCCGCATTGGCGGCCTCCAGCTTCAGGCAGAGGTAAAGCGGCAGCAGAACTAGGAAGGGCGACAGCCATTTTTCGCTGATGCTGGTGGCCCCGAAACCGAGCCCGATCAGCCCGACGGCGATCAGGCAGAGAACGACCGTCCGACCGATCACCCGCGTCCACTGGTTCGTCGCCGGCCAGGCATCGATCAGCGGCCGCCGGAAGGCGATCAGGAAAAAGGCGAGCACCGGCAGTCCGCCGGTCAGTATTGCAACGAAAAGCGTGCCGATGCCGGACAGCCGGTCGAGGATGGGGTTGCCCGACGCGTCCTGGCGCATGGCCTTGATCGTCCCGGCCGTCGCTTCGCCCAGGTTTCCGAGCACCCAAAGGCCGTGCGGCAGGCAGATCACCGCTGTGACGGCAAGCGCCGGGATCAGCCGCCGGTCGAGAATGCGCTTGCGCAGGTCCGGTTCCGGCAGGATGGCGAGGACTGCCGCGACGGGCACGATGACGAAATTATACTTGGCGATCAGCCCGAACCCGACAGCAATGCCGGTCAGCAGATAGGTCCAGAGGGTAGGCCGCGTCAGTGTCTTGAGAAAACCGTAGAAGAACAGCGCGACGGCAAACAGCGTGGCGATCGCATGCGTCAGGTCCCGCTGCGCCATGACACTGACCGCCGGCATGGCGATCACGCCGATCATCGCGACGGCAACAAGCCGCTGGTCCTTCAGCAACACCCGCGCCGCCAGCCCATAGACCGCACAAGTGAGAAACAGCAGCAGGTTCTTGACCAGGGCGATCGCCAGGATCGACGGGCCGATCAGGTGTACGGCCCCGTATTGCAGCCAGTTGTAGAACGGCGGCTGACGGCCGTAGCCCATCAGCAGGAACTGCGACTGGTAGAGCTGTTCTGCCTCGTCGCTTTCGAGCGCCTCCGAGCGCAGCACCCGAAGGATGACGGCGAGCACATAATATGCCGCGATCAGCCAGAGGATGAGGTCGGGACGACGGGCAAGCGCGTCACTGATGCGGCGCATCGCCCTCATAGACTTCCCTGACGATGTAGCTGAGCGAGTTGTCATCGCGGTAATAGGTGCGGGCAATCATTTCCGCGATAATGCCGGTGGTGATCATCTGTACCGCCGAGAGGAACAGCATGACGCCGATGAGGAACAGCGGTCGCGTGCCGATGTCGTTGCCCATGACGAACTTGTCGATGAACAGGTAGAAGAGGATGATCGCAGACAGCGCGCCGAGCCCAAGGCCGAGCGAGCCGAAGAAATGTCCCGGCCGCGCCTTGAAGCGCATGAAGAACATCACCGACAGAAGGTCGAGGATAACCCGGAAGGTGCGGGAAATGCCGTATTTCGAAACCCCGTGCTGGCGCGCATGGTGGGTCACCGGCACTTCGCCGATCCGCGAGCTCGGCACCACGCCGGCAACCCAGGCCGGAATGAAGCGGTGCATCTCGCCCATCAGCTTGACCTGCTTGATCACCGATCCGCGATAGATCTTCAGGGAACAGCCGTAATCATGCAGCCGCACGCCGGTGATCCGTCCGATCAGCCGGTTGGCGATGAAGGAGGGCACCTTGCGCAACAGCAGCCCGTCCTGGCGGTTCTTACGCCAGCCTACGAGAAGGTCGAGTTCGCGGCGTTCCAATTCCGCAACCATCCCCGGAATGTCCTTCGGGTCGTTCTGCAGGTCGCCATCGAGCGTGGCGATCAGCCGGCCCGCGGCCTGGTTGATGCCGGCCTGCATGGCAGCCGTCTGGCCGAAATTGCGCTGCAGCGCGACGATCTTCAGGTCGAGGCCGGGGCGGTTCAACGCTTCGCGGGCATTGGCGATCGTCGCATCGGTGCTGCCGTCATCGACGAGAATAAGTTCCCATGTCGCTGCGTAATTGGCCATCGCCGCGCAGATCCGCTCGATCAGCGGGCGCACGCTTTCTTCTTCGTTGAAGAGGGGCACGACGAGGGACAGTTCAATCGGCTCGGCCGTCTCGATGCGGTCCGTCACCGACTCTGCTGTTGTACGCACCTTGGGTTTCTCCTAAACCACGGGCTGGAAAGGCCGCTCTGATAATGGCCGAGACCCGAAATTTCACATGGGGCACCCTACTATATGAAGAATTCTCCGGTTGCCAGCCGCCGGGCGTGGATAATTCGCCACGCAATGACGCTCGGAACGGTGGCGATCATCGCCGTCTACGCCGCTTTCATCCAGTGGGTCTGGGGCTGGCAGAGCGTCGTGTCGCTGTGGAGCAGCGCCGGCTGGGGCTCGGCGGCGATAGCTCTCCTACTGCTGCTCGGCACCTATGTCCTGCGCACCTGGCGCATCTACGACTATTTCCCGGCCGAAACCGGCAGCCATTTCGGCACGCTGCTGCGGCTCGTTCAGGTCCATAACCTCCTCAACATCATGCTGCCATTCCGCACCGGCGAGGCGAGCTTTCCGCTGCTGATGAAGCGCGAATTCGGGCTCGGCGTCGCGCGTGGAACCGCGGCGTTGTTCGTCATGCGGCTCTTCGACCTGCATGCGCTGCTCGCCGCTGCCGGCACGGGACTGGCGCTGCAGACCGGAAAGCTCTGGGCCTGGGCGCTGTG
>NZ_JALBGW010000100.1:0-17169 GCF_023006485.1 Neorhizobium sp. BETTINA12A | reverse complement strand
CGTGGCAAGGCAGGTGGCGACGGCCTCGTAACCCGGCGCGCCCGGAATGGGTGCAACGCGGCTCGGCGGGCTGTGGTTGGCGGGGCAAAGGATGATTGCCTCGTCCGGTCCGACGGCGCCGAGATCGAGGATCGCCGAGGAACGGGTCATGATGAAGAGCGGGCAGACGCCGGGACCGCGGTTGCGCAGATAGGCCGACACCGCCTCCTGCGATGTCTGGTCCAGACCCTGCTCGATCATGTCGATGACCGGGATGCGGGCCGCGTCGGCTTCGATCGCGACAAGGAGGGCGGTGAGGGCAGGCGTCACGGCTGCACCTTCCTCCTCAAGCCAGGCGAGCGCCTGCTCTACGCGCTGCTTCAGCGCTGGATCGGTTTCCATCCGTGCCCGGGCCTCGGCGGCATCGTTGGCGGCGCGATCGAGGTCGACAAAGACCGCGCCCGGCAGATGTCCGGCGATCGCCTTGGCGAACCGGGTCTTGCCGCTGCCGAGAGGCCCGATGATGTAGTTGAGCGGCCTTATGTCCCGGAGTTCGAAGCGTTCGCCGCCCCAAGGCCAGGGAAGGTCGAAAGCCGCGATGATCTCGGCTGCCGGCCGCGCTAGCCGCGTCAACTCGTGCAGCCCCGGCGGTTCGCCGCCGGCAAGGCCCGCGCGCAGATTGCGGACTTTTTCGACCGTTTCGGCGATCCTTCGGGCCTCCGCTTCGAGCCTCGCCTGATGGGCGGCAAGTGCTGGAGCGAGTTCCTGTGCCTCGCCTTTCAGCACGCGCGCCACCTGCGCGAGGCTGAGGCCGAGGGCTCGCAATGCGGCGATCTCGCCGGCGCGGGTCATTTCAACCGGGCCGTAGGTCCGCCATCCGGCGGCGGTGCGGACAGGGGCGATCAGGCCCCGCTGTTCATAAAGGCGCAGCGCCTTTGGCGATATGCCGAGCCGTTCGGCGGCGTCGGACGGGCTCAGGTAATGTGCGGAAGAACTCAAGGAATCACCTCGTCGGTTGTTGACCGCTCCTCCTATCGGGGCAGCCCCAGGGGCCGGGTCAACAGGTGTTTTGCGGGGTTTCGATTTTTTTGTGGCGGCAGTTCGCTCAGTCGACCAGCGCCGTCGATGACGCGAACCGTGAATGGTTGCCGGCCTCCCAATCGATCGCGAATGTGATGAACTCGTTGGCCGGCATCGGCTTTGCGAAGACGTAACCCTGCAGGGTCTGGCAGCCGAGGCTGCGCAGGATGTCCACATGGGCTGCCGTCTCCACCCCTTCGGCAACGATCTCAATGCCCTGTGAGCGACCTATCTCGATAATCGAGGCGACCAGCCGGCGTTGAGAGCCGGCAGCTTCGAGCGGGGCAATCAGCTTGCGGTCGATTTTCAGCCGCTTGGGCCCGAGTTCGATAAGGCTGACGATCGAAGCGTGGCCGGTGCCGAAATCGTCGATCTCGATATCGATGCCGAGCGCCTTGAGGCTGAGGATCGCGGACCTCAGCTCCTTGTCCTGATCTTCGAAGGAAATCGATTCGAGAAGTTCGAACGACAGGGTCCCGGGGAGGATCGGCAGTTCGGCCAGTCGTTTGAACAGCCTTTCGTCTTTCAGGCGCTGCGCCGAGATGTTGACGGAGAGATGCGGGATGTCGAGCCCGAGCGCACGCCATCTCACCGACTGGAAGAGCGCCTTTTCAAGGATGATCGCATCGATATCGGCGGACCGGTGCAAGCTCTCGGCGATCGCCAGGAAACTGTCCGGCGCCAGCAGGCCACGTTTGGGATGCTGCCAGCGCGCCAGCGCCTCGACGCCGACGATAGCGAGCGAATGCGCGTCGAATTGCGGCTGGAAGAAGGGGGTGATCTGGTCGCCTTCGAGTGCCGTCAGGAATTCGTCGGACATGCGCTTGCGCAGCACCACTGCCGAGCGCAGTTCCTTGGAGAACAGCTCGACGCGGTTGCGGCCGCGCTTCTTGGCTTCATAAAGCGCGATATCGGCATTGATCAGCAATTGGCTCAGTTCTTCGCCGGCTGCGGTCTGGCAGGCTATGCCGGCGCTGCAGCCGATGCGACATTGATGCCCGTCGATATCGATGGGGCGGGCAAGCGTGCTGACGATCGACTGGGCGAGATATTCGGCCCGGCGTTGCGGCTCCGCGCCCCCGGTCACGACGACGAATTCGTCACCGCCGATGCGCGAGGCGAACTCGTCGTGGTCAATCAGTTCGAGCAGGCGGGACGTGGTGGCCTTCAGGACCGCGTCGCCCGCCGCATGGCCGAGCGTATCGTTGACTTCCTTGAAGCGATCGAGATCGATGTGGATGAATGCCAGCCGGTGACCTGCAGCCTGTTTCTCCCCGGCAGTCATGAACTGGTCGAGGAAGCGCCGGTTCGGCAGGCCCGTCAAGGCGTCGTGCAGCGACTGATGTTCGAGCGTGCGCCTTGCCGAACGCAATTCGTCGTTCTGCAGCTCAGCCTTCGTCTGCGCCTGCCGCAGTTCGGAATGCAGCGTGACGTCCCTGGTAACGTCCCAATTGGCGCCGACGACTCGCTTGACGCCTCCCGCGGTCCGGTAGGTGGCGCCGTGTGCACGGATGTGACGGATCTCGCCGTTGCCGGACACGACGCGGAACTCGGTGCGGTAGCTTGTTTCGTTCTTGAGTGCGTCGCGGAAGTATGCTTCGGCGGCTTCCACGTCGTCGGGATGCAGCGCATTGCGCCAGTCCGCGTATTCGCGAACCGTGCGGTCCGGGGAAGAGTCGTAGAGCTCGCGCATGCGCCGATCCCAGATCAGCGTATCGGTCGAAGGTTCATATTCCCAGACGCCGACGCCCGAGGCCTGGAGCGCCAGTTCGAGGCGCTGGGACAGCGTTTCCAGCTGTTCCTCGCGCTGCTGCAGGGTGAGGATGTTGCCGTGGCGTTGCTTCATCAAGAGGCCCGCCCAGAGGAGCGGCGCGGCGATGCAGAAGGCGATTAGAAGGGCGGTGACCCGGAAGCCGAACATGTCCAGCGGCGCGCCCTCCCATCCGCCCTTCGGGACTGCTGCGAGATACCAGGTGTCGTAACCGAGCTCGATCCTTGATTTGACCGGGTCTTGCGAAAATATCGCACCGTTTCCGAGGAAGATGTCGCGCTCGGCGGGGATGGGCCGCTGCGAGATTGCGATGTTCAGCGTCTGCCGCTGGGTATTGACGTTGCTGTCCGTATAGAGCCGATCGAGATCGATGACCGCCGAAACGACACCCCAGAACCGGCCGTTGGCAAGCGAGAAGACCGGATAGCGCGCAATCAGCCCCTGGCCGCCCTGCACCAGATTGACCGGGCCGGTGATGACGAGCGTCCGCCGCTCGACCGCTCTCATCACGGCATCCCGCTGCAGCTCGTTGGTGCGGTAGTCGAGGCCGAGGGCCTTCTTGTTCGCCTCTTCGGGATAGACCAGGCCGACTACCAGGTCCTTGGCGGCGACAACATTGCGCAGCTGTGACGGAACGTCGAAAACCCGCTCCGAAAGCGCCGTGAATTGGGGTTGGTTGATGTTCGGATTGGCGGCAATGGCGGCGACCAGTCCGTAGATCAGATTGACGTTGCCATGAATATTGGTCTCGAGACTTGCGGCCACTCTGGCGAGCTGTTCAGCCGCCTTGACCTGCTGTGCCACATGGTACTGCTCGCGCTTCTCGATATCGGCGCGGACCACGCCGACCAGCAGGCCGGCGACCGCAAGGATGGCCGGGAAAAAATAGCCGAGGCCGAAGAACTGAAGACGAGACGATTTCGATTTC
The DNA here is from genome assembly GCF_023006485.1 of Neorhizobium sp. BETTINA12A. Taxonomy (NCBI): domain Bacteria; kingdom Pseudomonadati; phylum Pseudomonadota; class Alphaproteobacteria; order Hyphomicrobiales; family Rhizobiaceae; genus Neorhizobium; species Neorhizobium sp. BETTINA12A. The sequence continues at coordinate 13,411 of NZ_JALBGW010000100.1, read as the reverse complement.
GAGAGAAATGGCAGCGAGGTCATGGAGATTTCCGATGGTGTCCCCCACTGTCGCCGACAAAATTTAAGATTGTCTAATTTACCTGCGTATCAACTACGCAACTATGTGCGGAAGAGGCACAAATTTTTCGTTTGTACGGAAATGGGACCTCGGCCGTGCCTATGCGGGGCTGATCCGGTTCCTGCCGGCACGCTTGGAACGGTAGAGGCCATCGTCGGCCCGTTTCAGAATGTCCTCGGAGGAGGCATCCGCCGACAGAAATTCGCTCAAGCCGCCGCTGATCGTGGCGTGGTGGCCGAGCGTCTCCCGGACCTCGGTTGCGACGCGCTGGCGCAGCCGGTTGGCGATGACGATGCCATGCTCCTGCCGGGTGGCGGGCATGACCACGACGAACTCGTCGCCGCCGAGGCGGGCGAGAAAGTCGGTCTTGCGCAATTCCAGGCGACAGACGCCGGCAATCGCTTTCAGAACAGCGTCGCCCATCGCATGTCCAAGCTCGTCGTTGACGGTCTTGAAGTGGTCGATGTCGAACATGAAAACGGATGTCGGGATATGCTCGTCGCGGAAAAGCTCGAACTTCAGGGCGAGCACGTCCATCAGCTTGCGGCGGTTGAAGAAGCCGGTCAGCGCGTCGGTCTCGCTCTGATGACGCAACTGGTTTTCGACGGCGTTCTTTTCGGTGATGTTGCTGGCGACCCAGACGATCGCATCCTCGCCGTCGACCTGGAAATCAAGCGCCTGCAGGCGCCCCTCGAACCAGATCGGATGTTCGGGACCGTCGTTCTGCAGCCCCTTCACGTCGCTGCCGGAGAGGCTGTATTCGATGATATGCAGGGCACGCGAAGCGAGCGCCTTTTCGATCTCCCGCACAAACCGTTCCGCCTTCTCGACCACGAGGACGTCGTAGAGGCTCTTGCCGACGAGATAGCTGCCCTCGTGATAATACCGGGTGTCCTTGCCGCCGAAGAGCGCGGCATAACGGCCGCTGCGGGTGAGGACGAAGCAGGGATCCGGGAGCGCCGACAGGATGAAATAAAGCTGATCGCGGGAAAAGGCGGTTTCCTGTCCGATCTCGATCTCTGGCGCAAGGTGAGCTGCCGTCATTGCTTTTCCCGGGGCGTTGATGCAATCCGGGCTGCATGGCCGGACCGACCTGGAGCAACGGGCGCACGGTCCGGAGACTACCGCCAAACTCCTTCCAAATTATCAACAGATGCGAATATTCGCATGCACGAACAAAGGGCGGTTGCTCGCGGCCCGGCAAAGCCGAATGGCTGGCTGCAGCCATGGCTTTCCATCTCGGCCGTACCCTTTTGCGGCAAACGCACCTTGCCTTTGCCGGCGGGCCTATGTTCGATTGCGGACTTTCAAATTCATGAGTCCCCGCCCGCATGTTCAAGGATTTTTCCGTTTCAGCCCTGATGATGGGGTTGCTCACTGCCTTTGTCGGGTTCATCAGCTCGTTTGCGGTCATCATGCAGGGGCTGCAGACGATGGGTGCGACCGCACCGGAAATCGCCTCGGCGCTCTTGGCGCAATCGATCTCGATGGGCTTGCTGGCGATCGTGTTCTCGAGCTGGTACCGGATGCCGATCAGCATCGCCTGGTCGACACCGGGGGCGGCGCTTCTATCCGGCATCAGCGTGATCGAAGGCGGATTTCCGGCCGTTGTCGGCGCCTTCGTGGTCTGCGGCGTGCTGATCATTCTCTCCGGCCTGTTCCGGCCGCTCAGCCGGGCGATCCGGCTGATCCCGGCGCCGCTCGCCAATGCCATGCTTGCCGGCATTCTCCTCAGCCTTTGCCTCGCGCCGGTGAAGGCTGTCGCCTTCAATGCGGCGCTCGGCCTGCCGATCGTGCTGACCTGGATGGTCGTGGTTTCGAGATGGCGTCTCTGGGCGGTGCCGGCCTCGCTCGGCGCGCTGATCCTGGTGCTGATCTTCGGTGTCGACCTTCCCTCGGACGCGATGGCGCAGATCGGTCAGGCGATCCATCCGAGCCTCACCTTCGTCACGCCGGTCTTCACCCTGCATGGGTTGATCTCGGTGGCGCTGCCTCTGTTCATCGTCACCATGGCCTCGCAGAACATTCCCGGCATGGCGATCCTGAAAGTGCATCACTACGAGCCACCGGCGGGCGTGATGTTTGTCGGCACCGGCATCTTCTCGATCCTCGGCGGGCTGGTCGGCGGCGTTCCGGTCAACATGGCGGCGATCACGGCGGCGATGTGCGCCAGCGAGGACGTCAATCCCGATCCGGCCAAACGGTACTGGGCGGCGATCGTCGCCGGCTTCGGTTATATCGTGTTCGGCCTGATCGCCGGCGGCATCATCGCCTTCGTGTCGCTGGCGCCGCCGATCCTGCTGCAGGCGGTGGCAGGTCTCGGACTGATCGGCGCCTTTGCCAATGCGGCCTTTGCGGCCTATCGCGACCCGGAAACGCGCGAAGCCGCGGCGATCACCTTCCTCGTGACGGCGTCGGGTCTTTCGTTTGCGGGGATTTCCGGGCCTTTCTGGGGGCTTGTCGCCGGCGGCGTGATGATGGGATTGCAGAGCCTCGTCAAGCGTGCTTGAATGACTGGAAATGGTATAATTTCTATATTATATTGGTTATGAAGTTGGAATTCGATCCTGAGAAGAGCGCCACGAACAGGGACAAGCACGGAATCGATTTCTTGGAGGCGCAGGCGTTGTGGGCAGATGAGAGGCGGACCGTCGCTCCGGTCCAGTCGGATACGGAGTCGCGATATATCCTTACCGGAAAGATTGCGGAGAAGCATTGGACCGCGGTCTATACATGGCGAGGAGACTGGCTGCGAATTATATCGGTCAGGCGCGCACGTGACAAAGAGAAGCAGACCTATGAAGACAATAACCGCTGAAGAGTTTGACAAGAAATTCGACGATGGCGAGGACATCAGCGAATATGTGGACTGGTCTAAGGCCACACGCCCTGGTCTCGAGCCCAAGCGCGTCAATATCGATTTTCCGACCTGGGTCGTGAACGGGCTGGATCAGGAGGCGCGGCGTCTTGGTGTTACGCGGCAGTCGCTGGTGAAACTCTGGATCGCCGAACGGCTTGAGGCAAGACGCCAAGGCAAGTGAAAGCCCACTTGCCTCTCTTCCACTCTGCGGCTATACATCCTGCCCATGACCATGACAGGCGCAATCATGTCCGACCGTTCGTCTACCCGCCGCACCGCGGCCGGGACGATGGTCTTTGCGCTTTCCTCGCTTCTTAGCCTCGACCTTACGCGCGGTTGCCGGGTCCGTTGAGGAGCGCCCGGCGGCCGAAGGCCCGCCCGGCATAAGAGCTCCTCTCACGAACATTCAAGACCGAGCCACAAAAGACCGCTAAAGGTCCGCATCGACGACGGCCAATTCCCCAGACGGATGCCGAGCGACGCGTGAAGCGAGAAGAGACGACGACAATGGACGCCAAGACCAATTCCCCTGTTTCCGGCCCGAAATCCGGCATGCCCGACGCGGCAGTGAAATATCGTGCCTACCCGACCATCAACATTCCCGACCGCACCTGGCCTTCGAAGGTCATCGACAAGGCGCCGATCTGGTGTTCGGTCGACCTGCGCGATGGCAACCAGTCGCTGGTCAACCCGATGGGCCATGACCGCAAGGCCCGCATGTTCCGCATGCTGCTCGACATGGGCTTCAAGGAGATCGAGATCGGCTTCCCGTCCGCCTCGCAGACCGATTTCGATTTTGCCCGCTGGTGCGTGGAAGAGGGCGGCGTGCCGGAAGATGTGTCCATGCAGGTCCTGGTCCAGTGCCGGCCGGAACTGATCACCCGCACCTTCGAATCTCTGGAGGGCGCCCACAAGCCGATCATCCACTTCTACAACTCGACCTCCGAGCTGCAGCGCCGCGTGGTGTTTGCCAAGGACGTCGCCGGCATCAAGCAAATCGCCGTCGATGCCGCGAAGATGATCACCGACATGGCAGCGAAGGCGGGTGGCGGTTTTCGTTTCCAGTATTCGCCGGAAAGCTTTACCGGCACCGAACTGGAAGTGGCGTTGGAGATCTGCAATGCGGTCACCGAGGTGATCAAGCCGACCGCCGAGGACAAGCTGATCCTCAACCTGCCCTCGACGGTGGAGATGGCGACCCCGAACATCTATGCGGACCAGATCGAATGGATGTGCCGCAATCTCGACAACCGCGAAAACATCATCATCTCGCTGCATCCCCATAACGACCGCGGCACCGGTATCGCCGCGACCGAACTCGGCCTGATGGCGGGTGCGGATCGTGTCGAGGGCACGTTGTTCGGCAATGGCGAACGCACCGGCAATGTCGACGTGGTGACGCTCGCCTTGAACATGTACACGCAGGGTATCGATCCGGAATTGGATTGCTCCGACATCGAGCGGATCAAGGCGGTCTACGAATATTCCAACCAGATGGTCATTCCCGAAAGGCATCCTTATGTCGGCGAACTGGTCTATACCGCCTTTTCCGGCTCGCACCAGGATGCGATCAACAAGGGCATGAAGGCGATCAAGGTCGCCAATCACCCCGTCTGGGAAGTGCCCTACCTGCCGATCGACCCGCGCGATGTCGGCCGTTCCTACGAGGCGATCATTCGCATCAACTCGCAATCGGGCAAGGGCGGCATCGCCTACATCCTGGCGGAGGATTACGGCCTCAATCTGCCGCGCAATCTGCAGGTCGAGTTCCGCGAGGAAATCCAGCGGATCACCGACGAAGAGGGCGTGGAGCTTCCCGCCAGGCGCATCTATGAGAGCTTCATCGAGCGCTACGTGGAACAACCCGGCGCGCGGCTGAAATTCGTCGACCACCACACCTATCCGGCAGGCACCGACCATAAAGGCATCCGCGTCGTTGCAGCCGAGATCATCGACCGCGGCGAGGTGAAGCGGATCGAAGGCAAGGGCACGGGGCCGATCGACGGGTTCATCAACGCGCTCTCGACCTATCTCGGCATCGAGCTGTCGGTCGCCGACTATTCCGAACATTCGCTGCAGCACGGCTCGAACGCGTCCGCTATCGCCTATGTGGAGATGGAACATCCGAACGGAAAACTGTTCGGCGCCGGCATCAACAAGAACATCGTCGCGGCTTCGCTGGAGGCGATCGTCTCGGCGGCGAATAGGGTGCTGGCGGCCAGGGGGTGATACCTCAAACTCGCTGAATGCCGAATAGCATGAAAAGCCGCCCGGAATTTCGGGCGGCTTTTTCGATCGTGCGAGACGGTGGATGGCGCGCAGCAAAAGGCCGCAGGACCGCTTGATGGCCGTTTTGGTTCAGATTGTTCTGTTGCAGTTTACTTGCCGGACGTCGCGCTTGCGAAGGCGAGAGCGACCGCAAATACGCCGAAGGCTGCGACGACAAGGCTGACGACGATGATGGTATCGGTTGGCATGATGAACCTCCGTTGGTTTGATGGGAGGTTACGTCGCATCCATCCACTTGCGTTTGAGCAATATCAACCCGTTACCCGCCTACGCAGGTCTGCACGGCAAATTCTGTCGTAGGAGGCCTGACGATCCGCGACAGGATTTAGGTTACGCCCCTAAATCAGCCCCGCCGCCTTTGCCGCGATATCATCCAGATCCGCTGCAGACGAGGGGCCGACGACCATGTAGGTGGCGAGTGGCGTGACCCAGGAGACGAGGCCGGTGTCGTTGCGGATTTCCTCGATCGAGCGGTTGCCCTCGGGCCGGGCCTTGGTGAAGGAAATGGCGATCACGTCGCCGTCACCATCGCCGTCGGTGCGCCGGTAGAGAAGCTGGCCGACCGGCGCGCCGCCGGCAGCAAACAGGCGGGCACCCTGGAAGGTCAGGCCGCTGTCGCTGAGATCGGGGATACGAAAACCGACGCCGGTGTTGGTGGTCAGCCATTCGAGGATATCGGCTGGCCTTTCGGCGGGGATTTCGGCGAGATGATTGGTCTGGCGCGCATAGAGGCGGTAGTGGGCGATGATATCGTCCAGCCAGTCGCGGCTGCTGGTGCCGGGAATGGAAATCATCGAAAACTGCGGAGCCGCCGGGTTGCCGCCGATCATATAGCCGATACCGCCGCCGAGCACGAAAAGCAGGGCGCAGGCGGCAACCGCCTGCAGGCCGGACGGCTTGAAGGAAAGCGTCGGGCGCGGCCCCTGCGGCAGGCGTATGGCCCGGCGCGGCAACGGCGCATTCTTGATGGTGCGCACCAGATTGAGCGGCACCGGTTCCTTCAGCATGTCGTCAAACGCGCGCCGGCCGAGATCGGCGCCGCGCTTCAGGGCATCTTGCAGGGACCGTGCCTGCGGATCGTTGACCAGCAGTTCCTCGACATCGTGCCGGTCCTGCTCGTCGATCTGGCCATCGATATGGGCGGAAAGCCGCAGTTCGAGCGACGACGGATGGGGGATGTTCATCCTCACGCTCTCCGCTCGCTCGTCTGGGCGGCGGCGGTGGCCAGGCTGAGACGTGCTGCGCAAAGACGGGCGGCGAAGAGATCCGGCTGGATGCCGAGGATGGCGGCGGCCTCGGCATAGGCGAATCCCTCCACGTCGGCGAGCAGGAAAACGCTTGCCAAGCCGTCCGGCAGGCAGACGAGGGCAGTCGACGGACGGGAGTTTTCGGCCGGGGAGGCATCGTCGGCAGCATGGATATCGGCGCGCCGGCGCTTCTTGGCCTCGTCGACGAAGGTGCCGCGGATCATGCTGAAAAGCCAGCTTTCCAGCCGGCCTTCGCCCTTCCAGTGATGGCTTTTCTGGATCGCCCGGCCAGCCGCTTCGCGCACCAGGTCATCGGCCTCGACAGCACTTCCCGTCAGCGTCAGCGCAAAACGGCGCAGGCGCGGCAGGAGCGCTACGAGATCGCGCCGAATGTCGGTCGATGGGCTCGGTTGGGTCATGGATAGGAGCGGCTTACCTGTAATCTACTGCAATAACCGGAACGAAGTAATAGCTATGACGAGATTGTGGCGATTCCGCAACAATCGCGCCATTGATTCTACAACATTCTCGCGACTTGCGGAATCGACATCGTCGCCGGCTCTTCGCCATAGAGGAGGCGGCTGTTGTCGAGCGCGACGCCGTCGCCCCATTCCGTCAGGCCGTAGCGTTCGCAGAGCAGGTTCCAGGCGCCGGCTTCACCGGAAAGTGTGAAGAGGTTGTAGGCGGCGCGCGGCTTATGTCCGCCGGGTCCCTGGGAGGCCGATGCGATGCCGACCACCGGCACGTTGCCGCTATGGCTTCGCAGCCAGTAGAGCGTGTTAAGATGCGTATGCCCGTGCAGTACCAGTTCGGCGCCGCCGGTGGAGATCGCTGCCGCGAAACGGCGGATGCCGAGCATGCGTTTGTGCGAAGAGGCGGCGCCGCGGATCGGGGGGTGGTGGATCAGCACGACCCTGAAGAGACCCTCGTCTCCCGCTTTCTTCAACAGGTTGACCGTTTCGCGCGCCTGCCGCGAGCCGTAATAACCGGACGCCGAAAAGGGCAGGGTGGCATTGGAGGTCGAGCAGCCGATGATGGCAAGCGGACCGCGCCGGCGCAGCGTCGGGAAGATATGATCCTCTTCCGGCCATTCGGCGGGGTCGTCGTCGCTCTTGATGAAGGGGTACCATTCGTTGACCGACTTGTCGTGCGCGCCGGGTACATAGGCGTCGTGGTTGCCGGGCACCACAGTCGTATCATAGGGGTCGCCGATCGTGCGCAGCCACTCGCCGGCAAGCCGCGTCTCGATCTTCGTCGCCAGGTTGACGAGATCGCCGGTGATGACCAACTGGTCCGGCTCGCGTGTCTTCAAATCGCTCAAAAGCAGGTCGAGCGTGTTGACGAAAAGGTGCTTGCGCCGATTGCGGTGCCAGTTCACAAAACCGGTGATCCGCTTCGAGAAAAGCTCGCGAAGCGTCAGGTTTGGAAGCGGCCCCAGATGGATGTCGGAAATATGCGCGAATTTGAACATGGCGCACACATAACGCATGAGCGCAGAAATCGTTATCGATTTTCTGGGCGCTCCCGGAGTTATGAATGAGCAGCGAAGGGGTGCCGGAAATCCGCAGTTGGCGCACCCGGATCGTGGTCTGGCTGCTGCACCGCGTCTTCATGCTGACGCGCGGCATGACGCTCGGCGTACGCGCCGCCTGTTTCGACGCAGAAGGCCGTATCTTCCTCGTCCGTCATACCTATGTGCCCGGCTGGTACATGCCGGGGGGCGGCGTCGAGCGAGGAGAGACGGTGCTCGATGCGCTGCGCAAGGAGTTGCGCGAGGAGGGCAATCTGGAAATCCGCGGAGAGATCGCGCTTTTCCACGCCTACTACAACCGCAATGCCAGCAGGCGCGACCATGTGCTGTTCTATCGGGTGACTGTGGAGCAGACGAAGCCGCGTGCGCCGGATCGGGAGATTGCCGAGAGCGGCTTTTTTACGCTTAATGCGCTGCCGGAGGAGACGACCGGGGCGACACTGCGGCGGTTGCGAGAGTTGAAGGGCGAGGTGGAGCGGGCGGAATATTGGTGAGGTATCCCAGGTTGCCCCTCATCCGCCTGCCGGCACCTTCTCCCCGTTCTGACGGGGAGAAGGACAGATGCCGCACCGTCTCACCCTATCCGCAACGCTTTGGTTTAAAGAGGAACCGGAGCTTGCCGCTTGCGTCCTTCGCCCCGCTTTGCGGGGAGAAGGTGCCGGCAGGCGGATGAGGGGCGGGTGCGTCTCGATCAAGCCACCCGCGTCACCTTCTCCCGCCCATGCGGCGCGTCGAGATCCACTACCGGGCCGACGGGGACGATGCCGGTCGGGTTTATGGTCTTGTGGCTCTCATAATAGTGATGCTTGATGTGGAACAGATTGCAGGTCTCGGCGATGCCCGGTTGCTGATAGAGATCAGCGAGATAGCCGGACAGGTTCGGGTAGTCCGCGATGCGGCGGATGTTGCACTTGAAGTGGCCGACATAAACCGGATCGAAGCGTAAGAGCGTGGTGAACAGGCGCCAATCGGCTTCGGTCGTCGTCTCGCCGAACAGGTATCGGCTGCCCGAGAGGCGCTTTTCCAGCATGTCGAGCGTCTCGAACAGGCGGGTGACGGCACCCTCATAGGCGTCCTGGGCAGTTGCGAAACCGGCCTTGTAGACGCCGTTGTTGACGGTGTCGTAGATGACTGCATTGAGTTCATCGATCTCGCCGCGCAGCGCCTGCGGATAGAAATCCGCCGTCGAGCCGGTCAGGCCGTCGAAGGCGCCGTTGAACATGCGGATGATTTCCGAACTCTCGTTCGAGACGATGGTGTTCTCAAGCTTGTCCCAGAGGACGGGCACGGTGACGCGGCCGGAATAGTTCGGATCGGCCTTCAGGTAGACCTGGTAGAGATAGTCCGAGCCGAACAGGTCGTCGCCGGTGGCGCCATCGCGTTTCTTGAACTCCCAGCCGTTCTCCAGCATCAGGTAGTCGACGACCGAGACCGAGATCAGGTCTTCGAGTTTCTTCAGCTTGCGGAAGATCAGGGTGCGGTGCGCCCAGGGACAGGCATAAGAGACGTATAGGTGATAACGCCCGGCCTCAGCCTTGAAGCCTTGCTTGCCGGTGGGGCCGGCGGAACCATCGGCGGTCACCCAGTTGCGGAACTGCGATTCGGCGCGCTTGAAATGGCCCTTGTTTTCCTTGGTGTCGTACCAGACGTCCTGCCATTTTCCTTCGACGAGCCTGCCCATGGTTATCTCCTTGGATTTTCCTTGAGGTGATAGATACGGCACCGGCTGCCGAATACGAGGCAGGATTTTATGAACGGTGTGTTTTTGCGTTGGACGCGGGAAATTTTTCCTGCTAATTCGCTTTCCGGATTTTAAGGATACTTTCCTCTATGACCGAAATGCGGACACTGCGACGACGCTGATCATCGACCACGACGCTAGAACAAGCGTCATCGATATCCCTTGTCCTGTCCGCTCCTTATCCTACGGCTTCGGTCCATCCATGTCTCAGCACAACGTTCTCTACAAACACGACCTCGTTTACCTCACGGAAGATACGTCTCACGACGAGGTCATCGAACTGATCAACGCGGAAGCCTTCGGCCCCGGCCGGCATACCCGCGCCGCCGCCCGCATCCGCGAGCAGGGGCCGCATGACCGGACCCTCTCCTTCGTCTGCGCCGACGACGGCGAAACGATCGCTTCGGTCAGAATGACGCCGGTCTATGCCGGCTCGGTGAAGGGTCACCTGCTCGGGCCGCTCGCGGTCCGGCCGTCGCACAAGAACCGGGGCATCGGCCGCGAGCTGGTGCGGATCGCCATCGAGGCGGCGAAACGCAAGGGTTCGGAAGCGGTGATCCTGGTCGGCGACCCGCCCTATTACGGCCCGCTCGGGTTCGAGAAGGTTGCCTATGGCGCACTGGAATTTCCGGGACCTGTCGATCCCGGCCGGGTTCTGGTCGTGCCGATCGCAGCCGACGTGCATGCCCGGCTCAAGGGCGTCATCGGCTGGCGCGGATAGGCCATTTCCTTTAAGCAGATGATGGATCGGTCGGTGAAAGCCGGCCGGAGGTGTCGTCGAAGCGAGGGACCGGGCGCATGACAGCAATCACCATGGACGAGGCGCTCGACCGCGCCGGAGCGGGGACCTATCAGCGGCGATTGATGGGCATTTTCGGGCTCGTCTGGGCGGCCGATGCCATGCAGGTTCTGGCGGTCGGTTTCACCGCTGCCTCGATCGCGGCAAGTTTCGGGCTGACCGTGCCGCAGGCCCTGCAGACCGGCACCGCCTTCTTCCTCGGCATGCTGCTCGGCGCGCTCGGTTTCGGCAGGCTCGCCGATCGGATCGGCCGGCGCCGGGTGCTGATCGTCACGGTCGCCTGCGATGCGGTGTTCGGTACCCTTTCCATCTTTGCGCCGGATTTCACCATCCTGCTTCTGCTGCGTTTCTTTACCGGCGCTGCGGTCGGCGGCACGCTGCCGGTCGACTACGCGATGATGGCGGAATTCCTGCCTGCCAGGAACCGCGGCCGCTGGCTGGTGCTGCTCGAAGGGTTCTGGGCGATTGGAACGCTGATCGTGGCGCTGGCTGCCTGGGCCGCAAGCCTTGCCGGCGTCGCCGATGCCTGGCGTTATATCTTTGCGGTCACCGCCATTCCGGCGATTGCCGGCATCGGCCTGCGCTTCCTGGTGCCGGAATCGCCGCTCTACCTGATGCGCTCCGGGCGTCACGACGAGGCGAGGGTAATCGTCGACCGGATGCTCGCCGTCAACGGACACACGCCCCTCGGGGCAGGCACCAGCCTGGTCTCGCCGCCGCCGGTCAAGACGACCGGCATCTTTTCCGGCGAGCTTCGCCAGCGCAGCGTCATGATCCTGGCGATCTGGTTTCTTGTCTCCGTCTCTTATTACGGCGTCTTTACCTGGATGCCCGCGAAGCTCGCCGGCGAGGGGTTTGGTTTCGTGCGCGGTTACGGCTTTCTGGTACTGGTCGCACTTGCCCAGCTTCCGGGGTATGCGCTTGCCGCCTATGGTGTGGAAAAATGGGGCCGCAAGCCGACGCTGATCGGCTTCTGCCTGCTCTCGGCGCTCGGCTGCCTGATGTTCGTCGTCGCGCCGAGTGCTCTCCTGGTCGGAGCTGCGCTGCTGATCATGAGCTTTGCGCTGCTCGGCACCTGGGGTGCGCTCTACGCCTATACGCCGGAACTTTACCCGACCGCGTCGCGGGCGACCGGCATGGGGGCAGCCGGTGCCATGGCGCGTCTCGGTGGCCTGCTGGCGCCGTCGCTGGTGGGTTATGTCGTGGTCCAGGGTCTCGGCCTGACGATCGGTATTTTCGCCGGCCTGCTGGTGATCGCGGCGATTGCCGCCACGATGATCAATGCGGAGACGCGACAGGCCTCTCTCGCCTGAACACAGGGAAAGCTCAGAACCGCTTTTGCAGCCACGTCACCGAATGGCCTCCTTCGAGGCCTTTCAGCGTGCCGATCTCGGTATAACCCTGTTTCAGGTATAGCTTGAGCGCTTCCGGGTTCATCGTGTCGATATAGGCGCCGATCGCGCCGCGAGCTTTGGCTTCGGCTTCTGCCATGTCGAGCATGCGGGCGCCGAGGCCCTGGCCGCGCAACTCGTCCGGCACATAGAGCATCGAGATATAAAGCCAGCCGCGGCCGGTATAACCTGTCAGCCCGCCGATCAGATTGCCGTCCCCGTCATGCAGCGGCACCGCCAGTTCGCGGCGGTTGCTGGGGCCGAACGTTGCGGCATTGTGGGTCATCAGCCGTTCGAGGATGAAATCCTCCTCGTCGGCGTTCATGCCTTCGGTGAGTTTCAGGTCGATATCCATGCGGCGATTCTTCGTCCCCATTTTTCGGAGCGAATGGATAACCTACAGAGCTTTCCTGAGGAAGGTGCGGGTGCGGCCCTTCGGAAATTCCGGCAGTTCCCCGAAGATTTCGTAACCCTGCCGCATATAGGCCTTGCGGGCGAGCGGGCTGAACGTGTCGATCCAGGCGCCATGGCAGCCGCGGGCGCGGGCTTCCTCTTCGGCTTGGCTCAGCAGCTTGCCGGCCATGCCTTCACCCCGCAATGTTTCCGGGACGAAAAGCCATTGGGTGAAGAGCCAGCCCCAGGCGGTGTAACCGGAAAGCCCGCCGATCACCTTGTCGTCGACATCGCGGATCAGCACGGCGAGCGGCTTGCGCTCGGATGGGCCGACATCGGCGTCGTTGAAGGCGGTCAGTCCTTCGCCGATCACGGCCAGTTCCTCGGGCGAGGGCGAGGCGGTCACATCAAGCTGCGTCATATGTCAGCGACCCTCGCGCCACCACATCGCCGCGACCGCGAAGAGCAGGGCGGAGAGGCCCGCGAAACCTGCAAACAGCGGCAGCGTGTTGATGCCGCGCAGCACCGTCTCGTCGGTCATGCGGATGACCATGCGGTTGGGATCGTTGACGCGCACTTCGCCGCGAACCGGAAGGATGTCCGGCAGCGAGATGCCATCGCCTGAGGCGACGCGGGTCACGAGGCCACGGGTCTTGTCGGCATAAGGTTTCAGCGTGCTCTCGGTCGAGATCATCGCCTTGAATTCCGGCGCATCCACCGTGCCGACATGCACGAGCGTCGAGAACTGGCCGTTGGTGACCTCGAACAGGCCGGTCTCTTCCATGCGGCGTTCCAGCCGGTACTGGCCGGGCCCGGCAGCCGTCATCGGCACGGTCTCGGTGCGGCCGGATGGATATTTGATCGTTGCGGGGCCTGGATCGTCGCCGATCGTCTGGCGGGTCGCCTCGAGCGTGCGGCCGACGGCGCGGGCGGTCAACGCTTCTTCTTCCAGCTCCGGTTCCTTCATCAGCCAGTGGGCGATGCGGCGATAGAGCGAGACGTGGGGGCCGCCGCCTTCGAAACCGCGGGCCCAGAGCCAGCCCTGGTCGGACAAGAGCATGGCGACGCGGCCTTCGCCCTGCCGGTTGAGCACGAGCAGC